>PLDY01000145.1 GCA_003136895.1 Candidatus Erabacter solicola
GAAACGGCGGGGTCACTCCACTTCGCGTGGCTCCCATCGCAGAACGGCTTATCCTTCGAAGCGCCGCAGCGGCAGAGCGACGCTTTGCCCGTGATGCTGATCGAGTGTCCGCTCGGCCAGGTAAGCTCGATGGGTCCGGTCACTTGAAGCGGCCCGTTTTCGGTCGGGATGATCTTTGTCTCGTTCATCTCCTCACGATGCCCAGTAAGTCTGAAGCAACACTTCAGGGATTCCCTCAACGGTCACCCCGCCTGGTAGTCTTGAAAGACTACCCTATTGCAGGCTCACGGGTCGCGCTAAAGCATCGCGCGGCGCATGTCCGCCAGGACGCCCGCCAGGAATGCATTGAAGCGCGCGGCCTGAGCCCCGTCGATGACGCGATGGTCGTATGAGAGCGAGAGTGGCAGGATGAGGCGCGGCTCGAAAATCTTGCCGTTCCAGACCGGGCGCANNCCGCCGATGCCGCCCAGACTCGAAACCGTGAACGTCGCGCCTTGCATATCGGCGAGGCCGAGCTTTCCATCGCGCGCTTTGGCCGCTAAATCGCGCGTCTCGGCGGCGACTTCGAGCACGCCCTTCTTGTCCGCGTTCTTGATAACGGGCACGAGCAAACCGTTCGGCGTGTCGGCCGCGAAGCCGATATTGTAGTACTTCTTCAGTACCAGGTTATCGCCATCGAGCGACGAGTTCACGTTCGGAAAATGCTGGAGTGCCGAGACGACCGCCTTCACGAGAAACGCCAGCATGGTCATTTTGACGTTCGGTGTCTCGGCGTTGAGTTGTTTGCGAAACTCGTCGAGATCGGTAATGTCGGCATCTTCGTTGTTGGTGACGTGCGGGATCATTACCCAATTGCGCGCCAGGCTCGGGCCCGAGATCTTTTGGATGCGGCTGAGCGGCTGGACTTCGATCGGTCCGAACTTGGCGAAATCGACTCTCGGCCAGGGCGGAAGATCGAGGACGGTGCCGGCGGCGCGCGGCCCGGCGCTGAGCGCGTTCTTGACGAACGATTGCACGTCGTCGCGTGTGATGCGGCCGTTCGGGCCGCTGGCTGAAACGAGACCTAGTTGCACACCGAGTTCGCGTGCGAAGCGACGGATCGACGGGCTTGCATGCACCGCCGCGCCTGATTCAGCCGCCGTCGCCGATACCCTATTTGCCGGCGCTTGCGCGGATGGCGCCGCAGCCGGCGTTGCCGGTGCGGCCTGCGACGGTTGCGCGGACGCAGCAGGCGCTGCGCTCGGCGTGGCGGCGCTCGATGTCGTTAACGTCAGTACGATCGAGCCCTTCGAAACTTTGTCGCCGGCTTTGAGCGCCACCGATTTCACCGTGCCGGCTTCGGGCGACGGCACTTCCATCGACGCTTTTTCGGATTCAAGCATCACGAGCGGCGTCTCGCGCTCGACCGCATCGCCCGGCTTCACCAAGACTTCGATGACCGGAATGTCGTTGAAATCCCCGATATCGGGAACGCGAACCTCAATGACGCTTTCGGTCTTCGCGACAGCGGGCGCAGCCGGCGTTTTCGGCGTCGCCTGCTGCGGCGCCGTGGTTTGAGGCGCACTCGGCGCCGGCGTTGCGGGCGTCGGCGCAGGGGCGGGAGCAGCGGCGGCGGCGCCGGCGGCTAGCGTCAGCAACGTACTGCCCATCGACACCTTATCGCCGATCTTCACCACGACGGATTGCACGGTGCCCGCCTCCGGCGACGGGACTTCCATCGACGCCTTTTCGGATTCGAGCATCACGAGCGGCGTTTCGCGTTCGACCACATCACCGGGCTTTACTAAGATCTCGATGACCGGCACGTCCCTGAAATCGCCGATGTCGGGGACGCGGACTTCGATCGCTTCGCTCACGTCCCGCTCCTAGACCGTTACCGGATTGGGCTTGTTCGGATCGATCGCATACTTGGCCAACGCCTGCGCAACCGTCGAAGACGGAATCGTCCCTTCATCCGCCAGCGCCTTGAGCGCCGCGACCGCAACGTAGTGCCGATCGACCTCGAAGAAGGCGCGCAGCTTTCGGCGATAGTCGCTCCGGCCGAAACCGTCGGTCCCGAGCGCAACGTAGCGACGATCGACAAAAGGCCGAATCGAATCGGCGAACGTTTTTATGTAATCGGTGGCGGCCACTACCGGACCGGTATGTCCCGCCAGGGACAATTCGACATGTGAGAGGCGCGGCTTCTCTTCGGGGTGCAACATGTTCCACCGCTGCGTCTCGAGACCATCGCGGCGCAAGCGATTGAAACTCGTCACGCTCCACACGTCCGTTGCGACGCCGAAATCCTTTTCGAGCAGATCGGCGCCGGCGATCACCTCGCGCAGGATCGCGCCCGAACCGAGCAACTGCACGCGCTCCTTCTTCTTGCTATCGCTCGAGCGCAACAAATACATACCTTTCAGAATCCCGTCCTCCGCGCCGGCGGGCATATCGGGGTGCTGATAGTTCTCGTTCATGACGGTGATGTAGTAATAGACGTCCTCTTGCTCTGCATACATGCGGCGCAAGCCGTCCTGCACGATCACGGCCAACTCATACCCGTATGTCGGATCGTACGAAACGCAGTTGGGGATGAACGACGCGAAGACTTGGCTGTGGCCATCTTCGTGCTGCAAGCCCTCGCCGTTCAGCGTAGTGCGCCCCGACGTGCCACCCATCAGAAAACCGCGGCTGCGCATATCGCCGGCCGCCCAGGCGAGATCGCCGACGCGCTGAAACCCGAACATCGAATAGAATATGTACACCGGAATCATCTGCTCGTTGCTGGTCGAGTAAGCGGTCGCCGCCGCGATCCACGAGCAGAGCGCTCCCGCCTCGTTGATGCCCTCTTGCAGAATCTGTCCGCTCTTGTCCTCGCGGTAGTACATCAATTGCGCGGAATCTTGCGGTTTGTAGAGCTGTCCGAGCGGCGAGTAGATGCCGAGCTGCCGGAACATGCCTTCCATGCCGAACGTTCGCGATTCGTCGGCGACGATCGGAACGACGCGCTTGCCGATATTCTTGTCGCGGCACATCGCGTTCAGAACGCGCACGAACGCCATCGTCGTCGAGATCTCGCGCTCGCCCGTACTCTTGAGAACCGGCTCGAAGGCCGCCAGCTCAGGTACGACCAGCGGCGCCGCCTTACGCCGCCGCTGCGGAACGCTGCCCAGTTGGGCGCCGCGCTCGCGCAGATACTGCGCCTCGGGGCTATCGTCGGGCGGACGATAGAACGGAACTTTCGCGAGTTCGGCATCCGAGACCGGGATCGCAAAGCGGTCGCGGAACTGCCGCATCGCTTTGAGATCGAGGTGCTTCTGCTGGTGCGCGATATTCTGCGCTTCGCCGGACGAACCCATGCCGTAGCCCTTGATCGTCTTGGCCAGGATGACCGTCGGCTCGTCGCGATGCTTCGTCGCCGCATCGTATGCTGCGTAGACCTTACGCGGATCGTGTCCGCCGCGCTGTAGCTCCCAAATCTGTTCGTCGGTCCAATCCTTGACGAGCGCAGCCGTCTCGGGAAAGCGGCCGAAGAAATGTTCGCGCACGTACGCGCCGTCGTTGGCTTTGAACGTTTGATAGTCGCCGTCGACGCATTCGTTCATCAACTGTATGAGCCGCCCGGTGTGATCGGCGGCGAAGAGCGGATCCCAGTTGCTCCCCCAGATCGTTTTGATCACGTTCCAGCCCGCGCCGTGGAAGACGCGTTCGAGTTCCTGAATGATCTTGCCGTTGCCGCGCACGGGCCCATCGAGCCGTTGCAAGTTGCAGTTCACGACGAAGATCAGATTGTCGAGCTGTTCGCGCGCGGCGACCGAGATCGCTCCGAGCGACTCAGGCTCGTCGCATTCACCGTCGCCAACGAAGCACCAGACCTTGCGATCGGTCGTATCGGCGATGCCGCGATTGTGCAAGTACTTCAGAAAACGCGCCTGGTAGATCGCTTGAATCGGCCCGAGGCCCATCGAGACGGTCGCGAACTGCCAGAAATCCGGCATCAGCCACGAGTGCGGATATGACGGCAGACCGACACCGTCGACTTCCTGACGATAGTGCGCGAGTTGTTCGTCGCTGATTCGGCCTTCGAGATACGCGCGAGCATAGACACCGGGGCTCGAGTGGCCCTGAAAAAAGACGAGGTCGCCCCCGAATTTTTCGGATGGGCCACGGAAGAAATGATTGAAGCCGACGTCGTAGAGTGTCGCCGATGAAGCGAAGCTGGCCACGTGTCCGCCGAGTTCGGACGACTCTTCGTTGGCGCGCACGACCATCGCCAACGCGTTCCAGCGGATGTAATGCCGTAGACGCGTCTCGAGTTCGTCGTTGCCGGGCATCATCGGTTGCGCTCCGACGCCGATCGTGTTCACATACGGCGTCTGCACGCTGAGCGAGACGCGGGCGCCGCCCGTCTGCGCGCGCTCCGCAACGCGTTCGACGACCTGTTTGGCGCGGACGGGGCCCTCGCGCGCGAGGACGCCGTCGATAGCGTCGAGCCACTCTTGGGTCTCTTGGGGATCGGGTTCGATGCCGGGGGTCGTCATGCAGGTCTGTTTCCGGCGCTCAGCCGCCAATCCCCGGGAGCGGCGCTCGCTCGAGTTCCGAACGATCCCAGCCCGCGAGGGCTGCGGCAGCGTCGTACGTGTCGTTCAGGAACGCGCTGAGGTCGGCCTCCGGCGAGAGCGCCGCCGCCACCGCGGAATACGGCAGAATGAACTCGGAGAAGCCGGTGTTGTACTGCGCAGCCGCCGGCCGAACGGCAGCTTCCTTGAAGCCCGCCGGCTGCGGTACCGCATACGCATAAAATGCAGGCTCCGCGACCGAGCCGCCGCCGGGCCAAAACCCGTGACTGATGACCGCATGCGAATACGCCTCGCGTGTGATGACGTCGGCTCCCGGCCGCGCGGGCGCGCGTTGGCCCGAGAAACGCGTCACCGCGAGATCGAAACTGCCCCAGAAGAAATGAACCGGGCTGCACTTGCCGATAAACCGCGCCCGAAATTGCTCGAAGAGCGGCGTGATGCAATTGAGAATGCGCCAGAATGCGGCGGCGGCGGCCGGATCGTACGAAACGTGCGTATGGTCGTCTTCGAACCGAATCGGATTCGGCACCTCGCTCGGCAGCGTCCAGATACGAACCTCGATGCCCAACTCGTGCAACGCCTGCATAATCAACCGATAGAACTCGGCCACGGTCCTCGGCTCGAGCGCAATCGAGCGCGCGGCTCCGTCGGAGCATGCGATGACGAGCCGTTGCTCGAGAAAATCGAAACTCATCGTGAAGGTGCGCCCTCGGTATGGAATCGCCGGCGTCGTCAGTCCCTGCGGCGTCACACGCATGGCGACGTTCCAAAAGTGATTGGTGAGCGGCGTCAGTTTGAGCACGATCTTGCCGACGATCTGCGTCCACATGTGCAACGTCGGCAAGGTCTCGCGCCACGTCTCCGGCGGCAAGGCGGGCCATTTGGATGAATTAGACATTCGCGGACTCCATTCTTACATCTCCCCGCGCGGCGTGACCGAGACGAAGCACGACCTCGTGCGTAGCGATTCTGGCGGCCGTCGCCAGCGCGTCGAGATCGCTCTGCGCCGTCAACAGCTCGATCGTCGCCTCGGGCGCCGGCGCGGTCCGGTGCAGCACACTGTACTGCATTCCGACAAATAGGATGCCGAGTTCGGGATCGACGGCGCGCGGAAAGCCGTCGCCGTAGCCGCAGCGCGCGACCAGCAGGGTCCCGCCGCGCGGCGCGTGCGACGCGCCATAGCCGACGAGTTGCCCGGCGGAGCGCGCGGTTCGCACGACGGCGGCACGCAGCCGCAACGCGCACGCGACCCCGGGAATCGGGACGAGCCCGCGCGCGCCGAAGAGTCCGACGCCGACTCGCACCGTCGCCACGCCGGCCGACACGCCGGAGGCGAGCGCCGCGGTCGCATCGATATCGGTTGCAACGACCGCCACGCCGGCCGCGCGCAACCCGGCGACCGCGCGCGCGAAGGTATCGCGCTGCAGTGCAAAGAGACTCGGATCGGTGAGATGCGTCCAACATTCGAGGTCGAGTTCCGCGCCGGCCAGTCGCGACGCGAAAGGACCGATTTGGTCCGGATCGATTCCACTCCAGGCCATCGCTCCGCGCAATCCCAAGCGAACGCGCGCGCGACGATCGTTCGAACGCGCCCAAGAATCGGCCGCAGCGACCGCGTCGAGATCGGTGAGATTCGGAATGCCGCCGGCGCTCAGCGTCGACGCTACGCGCTCGGCCGGAACGCTCCCGAGGATCGCGACCGGGCGCCCCGAGACGGCGCGCACGCTTTCGAATTCATCCAGATCGATGACGCAATAGCCGTCGACATCGTCATCGAGCGCACGCACGACGTCGCCGATTCCCCAGCCGTAGCCATCCGATTTGACGACGGCGCGCAACGGAACGCCCGCATGGGCGCGCCAGGCGCGCGCATTCGCCCGGAGTGTCGCGAGATCGAGTGTGGCCGCTACCATCAGGTACCGTTACCCGCCGCACGTACTCCCCACCCGCTTGCCAAGAGTTCGCGGGCCTAACGTTGAACCGTGCCGCCCAGAGTTATGCGCATGCTTGCGATCGTTCTCGCCTCGGCCTTCATCACGCTAGGTTCGCTCGTACCGGCGCTTCCGGCTCGCGCCGAGCATTGCAGCGGCACCGTGTTCGACGGCATCGCGACGCGGATCGGCGCGATCGAAGCCGAAACGCCGGCGACGCCCGACGACTTCGTGCACCGTTCGAAAGAACTCGCAACGCTGCTCGCCGACCCGTCCGCGCCGCTCTGGCAAGCGCCCGCCGACGCGTGCGCGCCGGATGGGCCGCCGCCGCTTCGCACGCTCGCGCGGCACCGACTTCTCGTTCTGTGGGGCAAGCT
>PLDY01000034.1 GCA_003136895.1 Candidatus Erabacter solicola
CGCGTCTTGATCTGCGCGACGATCTGCGCCAAGAGCGCTTCGTCGCCAAGATTCCCGAAGCCGTAGTAGCCGCTTAGGAGAAACCGCACGCCTAGAGCACGAGCTACTGCACCGGCCGGCGCCGCGCTGCGAGATTGACGGCGAGACGATAGATCCAAATCAAGAGCGCGCCGATCAAGACGCCGATCACGGCCCCGTTGACGATGCGCAGCGACGAGACGAAGAGCGGCGTGTGCAGATGGGAGAACGTATCGATCACATCCGAGGTGGCGATCCCGGCCGCGATTGCGAAGATCCAGCCGCACAGGCGCCGGTGCTCGAGGCGCAGCGCCGGCAGCAACATCAACAGTGGAAAGCCGATTGCGAACTCTTTGAAGCGCGGCCGCACGCCGAGGAGTGCGGTCAAACCCGAGCGTAGCGAGAGTTCGAAAGCCGAGGGCGCTATATCGCTTTGGTTGCCGCTACGCGAGATGTAGAGAAACGCCGCACCGAGCAAGAAGCCGAGAATGGCGAGTTGATAGATGCGCACGGGCGCGAGCGCGCTCTCCTGGAAACTCGCCGGCTCGTTGCCGAAGCGCCGCGTATAGACGTACAAGAGGAAGGCCAGAATCGGCGGCGCGACGATCACGAGTTTCACGCCGGTGAACCGGTCGATCTCTTCCATCAGCAGCGGGACCGATAGGAGTCCGACGACGACGAGGGCGCCCATGATCGCAAACGCCAACGCGACGCCAAGCGTGCGCAAGCCCGCGAGAAGATTGCCCCAATAACTTCGCGCCTCCGGGGTGGTGAAGGCGCGCGGAATCGCGACGATACCCATGGTCGAAAACGCGATCGCTCCGGTCAACGCGATCATTTTGCGAACGATCAGATCGTGATGGAGCGCGTAGCCGAGCGCCAGCAGCACGACGTCCGCAACGAGGAACGCGTAGACGAAGCGAGGCCGCCGGATGCCGAACGCTTCGAGCAAGAGCAACAGGATCGCAGGCACCGCCAGCGAGACGAGCACGATGACGATCGGCGGTGACACGAAGGCCGGGACCGGCGTCGCGCGGCCCAGCTTGTAACCGCGCGCGCGCAATCCGTCCGCGATCCTCCGGATCATCTCAACGTTGGTCATCTCGAGCGAGAGATTGCCCTGCGCGTGCAGAAACGGCCGCAGGTACACGACGCGCACGTTACGTTCGCGAACGCCGAGCAGATACCGAGCCACGACCGTCTCGAAATCGAGTTTGTCTAGTTCCGTCTTCGCAATCGCTTGAACGCGAGTCGTTCGCTCGATCGCGCGCTGCGCCAGGCCCTCGTTCCCTTTTTGAATCTGCTTCTCGTCGTAGACTTCGATCGATCCGTAGTTCATGCCGGTTCGTTTCAAAGCGTCGGCGACGTCGTCGAGATGATCGGGATAGCCCAAGACTTCGTTACGCGCTCCGAAGAAGATGACCGTGCTCGGTTTCTCGTTATTCGCGAAGCTCGCGAACATCGCGTCGATCTCACCCGTTCCGAAGCGCTCGTCGTTCTGTACGCGCGGCACGAGGAGCAGATGCAGGCGTTGCGTGAGCGCCATCGGTCCGGCCGGCAAACCGAGGCCGAGCGTGCTGAAGAAATCGTACTGCGATCGAATTGCGAGAATCGTGGGGTTGGCGGCGCGCAGCGTGCGCACGGCGTGCGCACCGAGATGCAGCGTAACCGCTTGCCGGTAGCGCGCGACCTCAGCAGAATCGTAGACGATCAGATAGAGATCATCGGCGCGCAGCGCGCCCTTGCGCGCGAGTGCGGCTAAGGTTGGTTCGGCGAGCGGCGAGAGCCGGGCCTGATCGATCAGTTGCGCCCCGGGCAACAGGAGCGCGGCGGTACCCGAGTTTACGGAGGCGCCGAGTTCCTCCGAGACCGCGAGCGAGGTGAGCCCCACGCGGCGCAGCGCGACCAGAAACTGTTCTTCATTATAGGCATAGGAGCGCGCCAGCGCCGAGAAGTCCGGGTAGTCCATAACGATCTCGACGCGCCGCGAGTCTCGCTCCTCATGCGCGCGAACGGCGGCAACGTAGAGCGCTGCGAGCAGCCCCACCACGAGCGCGACCGTCAATGCCAGCCGGTAACGCCGCGGCGCGCTCATCGGGGTTCCAAACCTTGACGCACCGGCGCGGGGTTCGGTATAGTGGGCGGACTTCACTCCTTCGATATATACGGCCGGCGAGCTTGGCTCGACGGACCTTCCAGGTGGAACGCTTGTCGCTCACTCACCCAGCGCACGCGGATCGCACCACGCTCGACCAAGATTGTGTCCGCATCGCCCTCTTAGGCTGCGGCACGGTCGGAGGCGGCGTTGCGAATCTGCTCCTCGCCTCAGCCTCAGCGATCGCCGCCCGCAGCGGCGCGGCGTTTTCGCTGGAGGCGATCGCAGTTCGCTCGGTCGACAAGCCACGCCCCGAATCGATCCCGCACGAACTCTTGACCGACGACGCGCACGCGCTGGTCACGGATCCCGCGATCGACGTCATCATCGAGTGCATCGGCGGCACGGGTATCGCCGCCGAGTTGGTCGAGACCGCGCTGCGCCGCGGCAAACACGTCGTGACCGCCAACAAGGACCTCCTGGCGACGCGCGGTCCCGAACTCCGCGCGCTGGCGGGTGCCCGTGGCGTGACGATCGCCTACGAAGCCGCGGTCGGAGGCGCGATCCCAATCGTGCGCACGATCGCCGAATCGCTCGCGGGCGAAGAGATTCTCGAGGTCGGCGGCGTGCTCAACGGAACCACCAACTTCATCCTCTCGGCGATGTTCGAGGGCGAGACCTACGATGGCGCGCTCGCGCGCGCGCAACAGCTGGGTTTCGCCGAGGCCGATCCGACGAACGATGTGGAAGGCGTGGATGCCGCGCATAAACTCGCGATCCTCGCGCAGCTCGCTTTCCGGCGCGCGCTCGTCACTTCCGAGATTCCGCGCACCGGAATCACCGCATTGTCGCGCGACGACGTCTCGCTCGCGAAGCGCTTAAACTATCGCCTGAAACTCGTCGCCTGCGCACGCGCCGATGCGTCGCTCGTTACGCCGGCCTACGTTCCGCTCGCGCACCCCTTCGCGCAACCGGCCGGTCCGCAGAATTGCATCCGGGTGACTGGCCGCAACTCGGGCTCGCTCACCTTCGCCGGAACGGGCGCGGGGAGCGCACCGACGGCGTCGTCGGTCATCGGCGACGTCGTCGCCGTGCTGCGCCGCATCGCTGCCGGACGGCACGTCGGCACGCAGCCGGCTGAGGATAGGCTCGCGCCCGTGATGCTCGCGCACGAGCCGCCGATCGCGCTGCGGCGTGTCGTGCGGCTCGAATCGCTGCGCGACGTTCGGCCGGCGCGCGAAGCGATCGTCGCCTCCGGCCTCGAAGCGCACGCGCTCGAAGGCGTGCCGGCGTTGCTCACCTCGCGCATCGGCGGCGACGCAACCTCGCATATCGGCAAGGTGTTACGCGAGCACGGCGTTACCATTCCGAGTGTTATTCCGCTTTGGGAAGACGCCGCCCCGGAGGAACCTCGTGGCTGACCAATCCTACCGATTCGATACCGCTGCTATCCACGGCGGGCACGCCGGCGACCCGACGACGAAGTCGCGCGCCGTTCCCATCTATCAAACGACCTCGTACACGTTCGATGACTCGGATCATGCCGAACGCCTCTTCGCCCTGCAAGAGTTCGGCAACATCTACACGCGGATCATGAATCCGACGAGCGACGTTCTCGAGCAGCGTATCGCGCAACTCGAGGGTGGGGTCGGCGCGCTAGCTCTTGCGAGCGGACAGGCCGCCACCATCTTCTCGATCCTCAACCTGGCGCGCGCCGGCGACCACATCGTCAGTTCGGCATCCCTCTACGGCGGCACGTTCAGCGCGTTCTCCCATACGCTGCCCAAGTTTGGCATCACCGTCAGTTTGGTGGATCCGGCCAAGCCGGAGAACTTCGGCCGCGCGATCGCCGCCAACACCAAGGCGATCTTCGCGGAATCGATCGGCAACCCGAAGGTTGACGTGCTGGATATCGAAGCGGTCGCCAGGGTCGCGCACGAGCACAACCTGCCGTTGATCGTCGACAACACCCTCGCGACCCCGTATCTGCTGCGTCCCTTCGAGTACGGCGCGAACGTCATCGTGCACTCGGCGACGAAGTTTATCGGCGGGCACGGCACGTCGATCGGCGGCCTCCTGGTCGACGGTGGCAATTTCGATTGGGCCGCATCCGGCAAATTTCCGGATTTCACCGAGCCCGACGAATCGTATCACGGCGTGCGCTACACGGCCTCGTTCGGCAACCTCGCGTACATCATCAAGGCGCGGGTGCAACTCCTGCGCGATCTCGGCGCAGCGCTCTCGCCCTTCAACGCGTGGCTCTTCTTGCAGGGCCTCGAAACGCTCGGCCTGCGAATCGAACGGCATTCGCGCAACGCACTCCAAGTGGCGGAGCATCTCGCAGGCCATCCCGACGTAACCTGGGTTTCGTATCCCGGGCTGCCGGAGAATCACGCGCACGCACGCGCCAAGAAGTACCTTCCGAACGGCCACGGTGCGATCCTAACCTTCGGCATCAAGGGCGGCGGTTCGGCGGCCAAGAGTTTCATCGACAATTTGAAACTCTTCTCCCTTTTGGCAAACGTCGGCGACGCGAAGTCGCTGGTCATCCATCCGGCGACGACGACGCACCAGCAGTTGAACCTCACGCAGCAAATCGAAGCCGGCGTGAGCGAGGACATGATCCGACTTTCGGTCGGCATCGAGGACGTGCGCGATATCATCGCCGACCTCGACGGCGCACTGGCGGCGGCGCGCGAGCGCACGGTGCCGCGCCAGGCGGCCGGAGTTTGACGGAACCGTCCTTCGAGCGCGACGTTTCGATCGGATCGTTCGCGCTCGATTGCGGCGTCACGCTCGACGGCGTCGTCCAGCGCGTTAGCATCTACGGCGAACCGCGCGCCGACGGCGCGAACGTCGTGCTCGTCAATCATGCCCTCACCGGCTCGAGCCGCGTCACCGACTGGTGGGGTGAGATTGCCGGGCCAGGGAAACTCTTCGACACGCATTCGCTCGCGGTCGTCGGGGTCAACGCCTTGGGGAGTTGTTACGGCTCGACGGGTCCCGGCTCGAACGGCCCGGGCGGCACACCGTACGGCGCGGACTTTCCGGTGATCGGCGTCCCCGACATGGTACGCGCCCAACGTGCCGCGCTCGCCGCGCTCGGCATCGACCGCTTAGCGGCGGTGGCGGGCGGGTCGCTCGGCGGAATGCAAGCTCTCGAGTGGGCGTTGCAAGCGCCGGCGCAGGTCGATCGCGCGATCGTCGTCGGCGCGTACGATTGGTTTTCGCCGATGGGCATCGCGCTCAACGCGGTCGCCCGCGAAGCGATCCGCGTCGCCGTTACGCCCGCGGCCGGTATCGAATTAGCACGCAAGATCGCGATGCTCACCTACAAGAGCGAAGCGCTCTTCGCGGAACGCTTTGCGCGGCGATTCGACCGCAAGGGCGGCGACCCGACGAAGAATGCGCGGGACCGGTTCGACGTCGAGGGTTACCTCGACTATCAGGGCACGCTCTTCTCCGCGCGCATGGACCCGCAAGCGTACCTTACGATCACGCGCGCGATGGATCTGTTCGACACGCGCGAGCGCTGTTTGGGCGATCCGCACCCTGCGTTCACGTTTGTCGGCATCAGCAGCGACTGGCTTTTCCTTCCGGAGTACGTTCGCGCGGCCGCGGAGCGATTTGCCGCCGCCGGCGCGGATAGCGTCTACTTCGACCTCGTCTCCAATCACGGGCACGACGCTTTCCTGGCCGATCCCGAACATCTGCGGGCGCTGGTCGCCCCACGTCTCGACGCGCTTTACAAAGGGTTGGCGCAGCCGCGTTAAAAGACTCTGCCTTGCCGCCTACCGGAGGGTCCCGATCGATGCAAGACTATCTCCAGTCCCGTCAATCTGCTCCCGACGACCGCGCGAGCGCGCTCGCAAAACTGGTCGCGGGCATTCGTTCCCGGCAGAGCCTGCCGCTCGGAATCGCCGGCGGCGTGGCCGGCGCGCTCGCCGGCGCGCTTGCGTGGGCTGCAATCAGCGCCATGACCAGTTTCCAAATCGGTTACATGGCCGTCGGCGTGGGCTTTTTGACCGGCTTCGGCGTTCGCAAGCTCGGGCGCGGCATCGACCCGATCTTCGGCGTCGTTGGAGCGGTGCTCGCCTTTCTCGGGTGCATCGCCGGCAATCTGGGCGCGATCCTGATCGCCGGCAGTAAGCATTTCGATGTCTCGTTCTTCGCAATGCTCGCCAAGCTGTCGCCCTCTGACGCCGTGCAATTGCTGAAGGACGACTTCCAGATCATGGACGTACTCTTCTATGGGTTGGCGATCTACTTCGGCTACCGCTATTCGATTCGTTACCTCACACCCCAAGAAGTCGCCGCACTCCCCGAATAGGTTTACGGTTCGGCGAGCGTGAAGAGCCGCCAGCGCGGGTGGCCGCGCCGCGCCTGACGCTCGCAGTAGACGACCGCACGCCGGCCGTCACGCGCGACGAACTCGAACCAGTGCCGCTTCACGTAACTCTCGCCGCGATCGACCTTCATCGAACGCCAGGCGCGCACCAGCGTCCCGACCTCCAGCACCGAATCGTGCCAATTGAACTCGGTCGGCAACGACGGTTCGCCTTGGCTGATCGTCACCGGATCGAACGTGCCGCTCTTGGGCTCGATCGGCTCACTGACGAAACGCGGCGTGCTCACGGCGGCGCCGTCAGACGCGAGCATTGCGCAAGCGTAGCGCGTTTGCGATCACGGAGACCGAACTGAACGACATCGCGGCCGCGGCGATCATCGGCGAAAGCAAGAGTCCGGTAAAAGGATAGAGCACGCCGGCCGCGATCGGAATACCCAGGACGTTGTAGGCGAATGCAAAGATGAGATTCTGCCGAATGTTGCCCATCGTCGCTTCACTCAAACGCCGCGCTCGCACGATACCGCGCAAGTCCCCCTTGATGAGCGTCACTCCCGCGCTCTCCATCGCGACGTCGGTCCCGCTGCCCATCGCGATCCCGACCTGCGCCCGCGCCAACGCCGGCGCGTCGTTGACGCCGTCGCCCGCCATCGCGACGAAACGGCCCTCGTTCTGCAGGCGCGCGACGACCTCGGCCTTCTGCCCCGGCAGCACGCTCGCGATGACTTCGTCGATGCCGAGTTGCGCGGCGACGGCGTTGGCGGTCGTCTCGTTGTCGCCGGTCAACATGACGATGCGAATTCCGGATTGGTGCAGTGCGCTGACGGCCTCGGCGCTCGTTGCTTTGATCGAATCGGCGACCGCTACGAGACCGGCCGGCGTCGCATCGATGGCGACGAACATGACCGTTCTGCCCAGGTCGCGCAGGGCTTGCGCGCGGGGCAGCAACTGCGCGGTGTCGATGCCGAGATCGTTCATCAAGGCGAGATTTCCGAGCGCGCAGCGCTGCGTTCCGATCCGCCCGCTAACGCCTTTTCCCGGGAACGATTCGAAATCGGCGACGGTCTCAAACGCGAGCGAGCGACTCCGGGCACCTTCGATAATCGCCGCAGCAAGCGGATGTTCGCTGGCGCGCTCGAGCGAAGCGGCCACGCCCAGCACCGTCGATGCGTCAAAGTCGGCGACCGCCTCGACCTCTTGCAAACGCGGGCGGCCTTCCGTTAGCGTTCCGGTCTTATCGACGACCAGCGTATCGACGCGGCGCAGCGTTTCGATCGCCTCCGCATTCCTAAAAAGCACGCCGAAGGTCGCAGCCTTTCCGCTCGCGACCATGATCGACATCGGCGTCGCGAGGCCGAGAGCGCACGGGCAGGCGATGATCAAGACGGCGACGGCATTGACGATCGCATAGGCCATTGCGGGCGCGGGACCAGCGAGCGCCCACACGACGAACGTGACGATCGACGCGGCGATGACGGCCGGGACAAAATAACCCGAAACGACGTCGGCAAGCCGCTGGATCGGCGCGCGGCTCCGGCTCGCCTCGCCGACCATTCGGACGATCTGCGCGAGCAACGTCTCGCTTCCGACACGGCGCGCTTCGATAACGAGCGAACCGGTTCCGTTGACCGTCGCTCCGACGACGGAATCACCCGGCCCTTTTTCCAGTGGAATCGGTTCGCCCGTGATCATCGATTCGTCGATCGACGAATGGCCCTCGGTGACGACGCCGTCAACCGGTACCTTCTCGCCCGGCCGGACGCGCAGGTGATCGCCGACGCGAACGTCGTCAAGGTTCACATCCTCCTCCGAGCCATCGGCGTTGACGCGCCGCGCCACCTTCGGAGCGAGGCGTAGAAGCGCTCGCACCGCGGCGTTCGTCTGGCTCCGCGCCCGCAATTCCATCACCTGGCCGAGTAGGACGAGCGTCGTGATCACCGCCGCCGCCTCGAAGTAGACATCGACCTGACCCGACATGCTGCGAAAGGATGCGGGGAAGAGCCACGGTGCAAGTGTCGCCACCAGACTGTACGTGTACGCGACGGCGATTCCGAGTCCGATCAGCGTGAACATATTGAGATTGCGCGTTGCAACCGAACGCCAGGCTCGCACGAAGAATGGCCAGCCACCCCAGAGCACGACCGGAGTGCTCATCGCGAGTTCTATCCAACGCGTCCCGGTGGGCGACAGAATGGAAACCGCAAAACCCGGGCCCTGGATTAGGACCGCGTAAAAACTTTCGCTCATTGCGAGCGCAAACACTGGTACGGTAAGAGCGACGCAGACCCAGAAACGTCGCGACATGTCGCGCAGTTCCGGATTTTCGGCGTCGTCGAGCGTGCTGTTGCGAGGTTCGAGCGCCATTCCGCAGATCGGACAATCGCCGGACTCCGCGCGAACGATCTGCTGATGCATCGGACAAACCCACTCGACCCGCGCGCCCGAAGACGGCAGCGCCGGTTCGAGTGTCATTCCACACTTCGGGCAATCGCCAGCCTCGTTCGCCGTGACCTCGGAACACATCGGGCAAACGTACGCCGGATCATTGCCCGTCGGAATGTGGGGCGTTACTGTTTCCATTCCGGAGCGCGCCGTTCCAGGAACGCGCCGATCCCTTCTTGCGCGTCGCCGGCAAGCGCGTTCATGCTCATGACTTCCTTCGCATACGCATATGCCTTGGGCTGATCGAGATCGATCTGCGCGTAGAAGGCCGCTTTCCCGAGCCCGACGATGAAACTGCTCGCCGACGCGATCTTGCGTGCCAGCGTCGCGACCTCGTCCTGCAGTTGCGCGGCCGGAACGGCGCGATTGATCAATCCCCAGTCGGCGGCGGTCGGGGCATCGATGAAGTCACCGGTCAGCAGCATCAGCATCGCCCGCTTGCGCCCGATCGCCCGGGTCAACGCGACCATCGGCGTCGTGCAAAACAATCCGATCTTGACGCCGGGTGTGGCGAACTTCGCATCGTCGGCTGCGATCGCAAGATCGCAGGTCGCAACGAGCTGGCACCCGGCGGCAGTCGCGATGCCCGTCACCTCGGCGATGACCGGTTGCGGAATGGACTGAATCTTCTCCATCAGCACGACGCACAGGTCGAATATCTCGCGGAACTTCACGATGTCGCTTTCGTCACCGGCGCAGCGCATCTCGCGCAGGTCGTGACCGGCGCTGAAGGCGGGCCCCAGCGCCCTCAGGACGACGACCCGAACGGTACGATCCTTGCCGGCCGCATCGAATGCTGTGACCAGTTCGCGCATCGTCGCCGCCGAGAGCGCGTTGCGCTTTTCAGGGTTCGCGAGCGTGATCGTTGCGATGCCGCTCTCGCTGCCGAACGTAAGGTATTCGTAGGTGTTGGTCTCGATCATACTTTGGCTCCCCGTCATTGCTACGAAACCCGCCGGTGCGGCGCCTCCCTGCCGAGCGCGGCGACGCCTACTTCGCCGCGATAACGTGCACGCGAAAGTTCTTGAGCCCGGGGAGACAGGTTCCGGCCAGGCGGATGCTGAGGTCGGGATAGATGGCCCAACTCTTGACGCCGTCGTTGAGGATGTCGCCGGAGCGAGGAACGGTTTCCAGCGTTTGCCAATTGTTTACCGCTCCGCCGTGCTGTAGCCAGTCCCAGCGGGTCCGCGCTAGAAGGCTCAGGCAGCGCGCGCTACCGTCGCCGGCGAGACGCGCATCCCATACCGCGGTCGCGCGGCGCATATCGAAATGCAGCAACATATCCAGATTGGATTGCCGCACGTTGGGCTGCGTGATGGGCGTCAGATCGAACCAGCCTTGCATGGGGATATCAAATTCCGTCATTCCGGTTTTCGTGCCGGCATCGACACACTGCATCGAACCCAATCCGGAGAAAAATCCCTGCGACGACTGAACGCGTGCGGCGAAACAGTCTCCGCTCCGGAAATTCGCAACGAACGTCGAGAGACGAGTTCGCGGGACGCTCATCGGACCGGCGGCAACGAGGAGCGCGCCGTTGGGCAGCGGCGGCACGAGGGTCGGAATTGGCACGTCGGTGCTTGCAACGGTCAGGCCACCCGAACGCGTCGCCGAAGTAGATTGCGACAGGAGCGAACTCAAGCGCGAAACCTTGTACAACTCGAAATGCGTGACTTGGGTCGCGCAGGTAGTCGAGGCGCACGGAAACCAGCCGAAGACGACCTGTAATTTCCCCGCCTGAATCGCTTGCAGGCAGGCTGCATCGTCGGTCGTCGCGGCGCGCGAATCGGCCAGCCGGCACTGCAGCGGCTGATTTCCGAGCGCGATCGGCCAGCCCATCGAGGGCGGCGCAATGCGCAGCGGAGCGGGAGCGCGCACCTTGGGCGTCGCGGACGGAAGGCTGCGCGCTCGCAAGTTGATCGACTGCATCGTTCCGGCCGGCACGGGTGTGATCACCGGCGCGCCGGGCACGTTATGCGGCGCAGCAGTCAGTCGCGGCGCAGGCGTCAGCGCCGGCGGGTCGGCGAGGAGGCCTGAAGGCGCGAGTGCCGACAGCACTATGCAGAAACAACTGACCAACGCGAGCGCTTTAGACGGCGGCACTTGGCGTATATGTCCCTATCGGAATCGACACGTAAAGAATGATCGCGTACGAACCATCGTCCTTCTCGGTGTACGTGCGATGGTTGCCGTTGGCAGACGCTTCGGTCTTACTATGCAGCGTTTGCCAGTGGACGCTCCACGAGACGTTCGTCGGATCGAGGGTTGAATCGATGGCCAGCGTCGTGTTTCCATCTTGGCCTGACAATTCGAGGTGATCGAATCGCCACCCGGCCGGCAGGTGCACTTGCCAGGTATCGTTGCCCGAGTCCGACGCCGTCTGAATGTGTTCGGCCCACAAGCAACTGGTCGTCCAACTGCAGAGGTCCGCGGCGCCGCAATCCTCGGTCAGCGGATGAGCGCCCCGTCCACAGGACCAACTGGTTCCCTGCGTGCTCACTTCGAGCACCTGGCGCTGTGCCACGAAACTCATTCGCGCGGAGGACGAAACAGTCTGTCCCGTGCCCTTATCGTGCAGGCCCATCGTCGTAGCCGGTCGCTGAAGACGAATGTCGACAGCTTGATCGAGCGCGCGGGTGATGGCTGGAATCTTTGCGGTGACCGATTGATCCGTCCATGTCAGCACGACCAGGCTCACCGCGCCCTTCTCGTTGGGGAAGTTTCCGAGCATCTTTATCTGACCGGCCGGCGGACCGAAACACGCGCCGGTGGCCGTGATCGTTCCGCCGGGGGTCACGTCGCCGCTGACGCGCGCCAATTGCAGCGGGTGCTGATCGCAATAATGCGCGTCGGCGTAGCGTTGGGCGGCGCCGCTCGCCGCTACAATCGTGTCCTGCCGGACACCCGCCAGCGCGATCGCGGTTTGGCGTAATCGAAACGTGCGCCTCGGCACCGCGGCGAGCGCCGCGAACTGTGCTTTCAAAGCGGTGCTCGAAGTGCTCCTCGCCGATAGCGACCCGGTGCTTCGAATCTGCGCGGCCGCGGTGCCGGCCGGGGCCGGAGTCAATACCGGTGGCCCGGCGCCTGCGCCGCTCGGCGCCGAGGCGAACAACACGATTGCGAGCGCCGTCAAGAGAGCGGCGGGGCGGCGAAAAATCCGCGTCTGCAATTGGTCCCAGGTGAACAAATCCGGTGCTCCCAGCCGCGTCGCGACGATCGATTGCCGATGCCGCCTTGGGCTTCAGTCTCGATTGTCGCAGTTGCGACGAATCACCCGCAAGGGCCAAGGCTACTTGGGTGATGGACTCGTATCAGAGCTTGTACGATCCGATGACGATCGACACCCCACGCGCTCCCCGGGAGGCACGGGATGAAAATATTCGCTACGCTCAGCCTTCTCATCGCCGTCCTAGCGCTGACGCCGGTGACGGCGAAGGCCGGCCCGGTATCGGATCAAAAGAAGGCGTATAAAGCGATCGGCATCGACGTCGGCAAAAACAAGCCCGCGCTCTGCCGGCTTCTCTCGAAGAGCGAGGTTGAAAGAGTCGTCGGGAAACCCGTGCGCGACGGAACCTCGGCCGGACCGGTCATCGCCGGATGCGCCTGGCACGCCGCCGACGGTTCGAACGACGGCCTGCTCGTGACGCGCCAGTCGCGCGATGGCTGGTACCCGCCGGCCACGTCGAAGTTCTATAAGAAGGTCAGCGGCATCGGCGAGCAAGCCTATTCAAATTACTCGGAGGTCGGTTACGAGGCCGCTGCTCTGAGCGCGAAAGGCGTCACCGGCGTTTTGATCAGCGGCAAGGGAACCATCAAAGCTGCGATCGATACGCTGCGCATCGTTCTGAAGCGTTAGTTCAGGCCGGGACTGCGGCGAGAGCTTCGCAAACCGCTCGAGTGACGGCGGCGGTCTTCGCGCTGCCGCCGAGATCGGCGGTTCGCGGCCCGGACTCCGTTACACGTTCGATCGCCCGCATCAAACGCCCGGCCGCGGCAGCCTCGCCGAGATGCTCGAGCATCATCACGGCGCTCCAAAACGCGCCGATCGGATTGGCGAGCCCGCGGCCCATGATGTCGAACGCCGACCCGTGGATGGGTTCGAACATCGACGGAAAGCGCCGTTCGGGGTCGAGGTTCGCGGTCGGCGCGATGCCGATCGAGCCGGCCAGCGCCGCGGCCAGGTCGGAGAGAATATCGGCGTGCAGATTGGTCGCGACGACGACGTCGATCGTTTTCGGCTTCAAGGTCATGCGAACGGTCATTGCGTCGACCAACTCTTTATCGACGGTGACGCCGGCGCACTCGCGCCCGATTTCGGCCGCGATCTCGTCCCAGAGCACCATGCCGTGCCGTTGCGCGTTCGATTTCGTGACGACCGTAAGATGTTTGCGCGGCCGCTTGCTCGCGAGCTCGAACGCGAAGCGCATGATCCGCTCGACGCCGTGACGCGTGAAGACCGCCGTCTCCATGGCGGTCTCCTCCGGCAGTCCGCGGTGCGCGCGGCCGCCGACGCCGGCGTACTCGCCTTCGCTGTTCTCTCGAACGATCACCCAATCCAGATCTCCCGGCGCGCAGTCGCGCAGCGGACTCGAGAGACCCGGTAAGATGCGCGTCGGCCGAACGTTCGCGTACTGATCGAAGCCCTGACAGATCGCGATTCGCAGACCCCACAACGTGATGTGATCGGGAACATCCGGGCTGCCCACTGCCCCGAAGTAGATCGCATCGAACGGACGCAACGTTGCGAGCCCGTCCTCCGGCATCATGCGCCCGTGCTTGCCGTAGTACGCCGAACCCCAATCGAAGTGCGCGACATCGAGCCGGAAGCCGCCGTCGCTCCGTTGCAGCGATTCGAGCACGGTCAGGCCCGCGGCAATCACTTCGATCCCGATGCCGTCGCCGGGGATGGCCGCGATACGGTACGTGCGCATGCGTCTCTATCGCGTCTCGATGGCGCGAGGCCCTTCTTACGAGCGAGCGCGAGCCGGCGGCGTCTCGCCGAGGTCCCAAAAGAGCGCCGTCATCAGTCGCAGCGCCTCCCGCGCAACCGGAGCGAGCAGATGCTCGTCCACCGCGTGCTGCGAGCACGCCGGATACGAGTGTGGAATCCAAATCGTGGGCAAGCCCAAGAGCGTGGCGAAGATGTCGTTGGGAAGCGAGCCACCGAGATTTGGTAGCACCACGACGTCTTTGCCGGTCGACGCCGCGATCGAGTCCGCCGCCCACCGCACCCAGGGATGATCGGGATCGAGCCGCGTCGCCGGAAAGTAGCCTTTCTCGGTGCGACGGATCTCGACGCCCGCGAAGCCTCGATCGTCGAGATGCCGGCGTAATGCCGGCAAGAATCCGTCGGGGTCCACGCCGACGACAAAGCGCATCGCGCAGTGCGCGCGCGCCGTGGGTGGAATCGCGTTGACCGGGCGCTCGGGATTGCCCGTGACGAATGCGAGCGTCTCGAACGTGTTCCAACCGATGACCTTCTCGGCCGTCGTAAGCCCCCGTTCGCCCCACTCCGGGTCGATCTTCGGGCCGTCGCCGCCTTCGCCGATCGTCACGCCGCGCAACAACTCGCGAATCCGCGCCGGAAGTTCCGGCGGCAACCAGCCATCGACCAAGATTTTTCCGCGCGCCGTGGTGATGCTGGCGAGCGCGTGCGCCAAGACGATCCCCGGATTGGCGAGCGCGCCGCCCCAATTGCCCGAATGATGCGCGCCTTCGCGCAGGTTGACGATGAGATCGAAGTTGAGCGCCCCGCGCGCGCCGAGAAAGATCGTCGGACGCTCGGCGTTGACGCGCGGCCCGTCCGACGCGATGAAGATATCGGCGCGCAGGCGCTCGCGTTCGCGTTCGCAGATCGCGCGCAGCCCAGGCGAGCCGACCTCTTCGCCCGTCTCGATCAGGATCTTACAGTTGAAGCCGAGTTTGCCGCGCGTTTGCAGTACCGCATTGAGCGCACCGAAGTTGATCGAGTGCTGCCCCTTGTTGTCGGCCGTGCCGCGTCCGTACATGCGATCGCCGATACGCGTGAGTTTCCAGGGTGAGCGTCCGTCGCTCCACTTGCCTTCCATGCCCAAGACGACGTCACCGTGCCCGTACGACAACACGGTCGGCAACGTCACGTCCTCGTTGCGCTCCGCGATGAGGAACTCTCCGGCGCCGGCCGGATTCTCCAGGAGCGTGCACGTGAAGCCCAAGCGCTCGAGCGAGGGGCGAATCTCGTTCTCCAGATACGAACGGAGAACGCCGGCACGATCGCTCGCCTGACTCTCGGTCGGAATAGCGACGCGGCGCGCGAGATCCTCGGCGAATCGGCCTCCGTCAAAATACGCGGTGACGCACTCGCGCGCCGCCGGCTTACCCGTCACTTCGATTCGACGTCGAGCACGATCTTGGCGGCGCGTCCGGTACTCATCAGCTCGAACGCGTCGGCGAACGATTCGAAGGGCAGAATGTGGGTGATGATCGGACGCAGGTCGACGCGTCCGCTGGCGACCAGCGCCTCGGTCTGATACCACGTTTCGAACATCTTGCGACCGTTGATACCGAGCACGGTGAGTCCTTTGAAGATGATACGTTCTGCGAGGTTGATCTTGACGTCGTCGGGCGGAATGCCGAGCAACGCGGCGCGGCCACCGTTGCGCAACATGTGCAAGCCTGCGTCGATCGCAGCGCCGCTACCCGACATCTCGAGTAACACATCGGCGCCGTGACCCTTGGTGCGCCGCAATATCTCGTCGATCAAGTTGGGATCCTCGGCATGGAAGACGGCGTCGGCGCCCAATCGTTCGGCCAATTCGAGTTTCTGCTGATTGACGTCGATGGCGAAAACGAGCGCCGCGCCCGCGGCGCGCGAAACCGGAATCGCCATCAAGCCGATCGATCCGACCCCGCTGACCACAACGCTCTTGGTGCTGACGCCGGCCGCCATTACCGTGTGCACCGCGTTCCCGAGCGGATCGAAGATCGCCGCGATCTCGTCGGGGATCGATGGATCGAGTTTCCAGACGTTCGCGGCCGGCATCGCTATATAGGTGGCAAACGCGCCATCGATATCGACGCCTATGATCTTGACGTGCTCGCAGATGTGCGCTTCGCCCGTGCGGCAGAGCAGGCACGTTCCGCACGAGACGTGGCCCTCGGCCGAGACGCGCTCGCCGGGGGCTAGTGACGAAACCGCATTCCCGACCGCGGCGACCGTGCCCATGAACTCGTGACCGACGATCAGCGGCGGCTTGATGCGACGCTGCGCCCAGGTGTCCCAGCGAAAGATGTGCTGATCGGTCCCGCAGATGCCCGCCTTCAAAACACGGATGAGCACGTCGGACGGGCCGAGCGCGGGCACGCGAGCTTCGACCAGATCGAACCCGGCCTTCGCGCCGGTTTTCGACAGAGCGCGCATGGTTGAATCGCCTGAAATGACCGGCCTCGTATCCTTGAAAAGTGAGCGAACTGGTCTATCGCGTTATTGGGTCAAATCCCCGCGTGGCCCGCCGCGGGTCTTGCGTTTCCGACGAATATGACCCCAAGTCACGGTCGCCCAGACCGCTGACGACGCCTGGCGCGGCGGACGCCCCTTCCGGCTCCGCAAGATCGATGCGGATCCCGAACCTGTTCGGAACGTCCCTGCGGGCTGAGGTGCTCGCACTCATCGAACGCGAGCCGCGGTACACGATCCCGTCGTCGTCGGCGGGCGTACCGCGCGCTCGACGTCGACATGATTATCGTCGGCGGCGTCGACAAGTCGGGGCCGGTGATACGTAGTCTCTTATTGTTCTAAAATGGGCGATGACGGGATCGAACCGCCGACCATCACCGTGTAAAGGTGCCGCTCTCCCAGCTGAGCTAATCGCCCGCAAACCTGCGCAGAGCTCGTTCGAGGGTCACCCGAACGCCCCCTCGAACTCGGGAGCCGTCGTCTTATTGGAGGTTGCTCTCGTGCGTCTTTCCCGTTGTGCCGCGCTCCTCGCACTCGTTGCATTACTGCTGCAAGGCGCGCCGTCGTACGCGCAGCGTTCCGCCACCGCGTCACGCCTTCAGTCACTGGCGCGCGAGATGACGTTCGCGTGGGCGAAGTCGCACCCGCTCGTGGCGACGGGTCTCGGCTTGACCGGCGAAGACGGCGATCTCGACCGGCCGTCTCCGGCGGCTCGACGGGCGGATCTTGCACAGGTTCGGATGTGGGAGCGAGCGCTGGCCGCAATTCCACTTGCAAACGCAGCCTTGGTCGATCGTGACGACGCGCTGCTCCTGCGCGCGCAACTCGTCGGCATGGAGCGCGGATATACGGTCTACCGCACCGACCAAAAAGATTATTCTGCGCCGGCGCAAGCAATTCTCAACGCCATCTTCACGCAATTCATCCACTTGCCCGTGCCGGGCGAGAACGGCGCGAGCGCTGCGGATCGAGCGACGGCGTGGGTAAATATCATCTCGCGCATGCAGAAGTCTCCCGCGTACATCATCGCGGCGCAGCACCTGGTCACGACCCCGGGCCGGCTCTTCGGTGTCGTCGGCGCTTCGCAACTGGCGGGCGCGCCGGACTTCTTCAACGGCGCGCTCAGCGATGCGGCCAAGCAACAACTCTCCGCCACGCAGCTTGCGACGTTCAGGAGCGCGCGCAATGCGCTGGTCGCGACGATCGCGGCGACCAAAGCCTATATCGGCGCTCATGCCGCGGCGTGGCCCGAAAACTACGCCATGGGCGGCGCGGCTTATGACGCGATGCTGCGCGACGAACAGCTCCTACCCTTCAATGCAGATGATGTCGTGCGCATGGGCCAGGACGAACTGGCGCACGGCTGGGCCGAGCAGATCTGGCTCGAGCACGAAGCAGTCGTCCGCGGCACGACGCTGGGAGCCGCGAGCGGCGGCGGCATGGCGCCCTCGGGTCCGGCGATCGTTCCCTACTACCGCGCGCGCATCGCCGAGCTGGCCGACTTCGTCAAGACGCACGATATCGTCACGGTTCCCGCTTGGCTCGGCACGATACAAGTCATCGAGACCCCGAAGTTCTTGCAACCGGTGCAGCCGGGAGCATCGATGAACTCCCCGCGGCTCTTTTCTAAAGAGACCACGGGCTTCTACTTTATCACGCCGCCGAAATCGCTCGCGGCGGCAGCCGCGCGACTCGATCTCTACCAAGATTTCGATCGCGATCGCATCTGGTCGACGGCCGCGCATGAAGCCATGCCCGGACACTACCTCCAGCTCTCGATCGCGCGGCGTCATCCCGACTTCGTGCGGCGCATCCAAGGCAGCGGCGTCTTCGCCGAAGGCTGGGCCTACTACGGCGAAGAGATGTTCGTTCGCCTCGGACTCTACGGCGACGATCTCGACGGACGCCTCGACGTCGCGCAATGGGAGCGCATTCGCGGCGCTCGCGCGATCACCGATGCGAAACTGGCGAGCGGAACGTGGTCGTATCGCCGCGCGGCGGATTTCTTCGCGCGAGAGACGGGCGCAACCAAGGATCAGGCCGACGCGGCCGTCGCCGGAATCGCACTCGGCCCGGGATACGTCATTTCGTACACCGTCGGACGTTTTCAACTCGAGAATCTCTTAACCGAATACCGGCGCCGGATGGGCAAGCATGCCTCGTTGCACGATTTTCACGATCGTCTGATGTCGTACGGCACGACGCCCTTCGCGATCGTAACGCCGGAGTTGCTCGCCGATCTGACCAAGCCGGTCGCTCAGGTACGCGCCGCCGCGCATTACTAAAGCGCGCTCGCGTCCTCGACGAAACGGCAGAGCGCGTTGACCATGCGTAACTGCTCGACGCGCGTGCAATGCGTGTCGAGCAGCGCCGGCGAGCAGACCAGTACCGCAAGCGCCCGCGCCCGTGAGACCGCCACGTTGAGCCGGTTGCGATCGAAGAGGAACTCGAGGCCGCGCGGCAGCTCGTCGCCGTTCGATGAAGCCATCGAGAAAAAGACGACCATCGCTTCCTGACCTTGAAACTTGTCGACGGTTCCGGCGCGCACCTCACCGAGGCCGTGCGCGTCGAGCGTCCGGCGCAGACGCCGAACCTGCGCGTTGTACGGCGTCACGACCATCACATCGCCTTGTTCGAGCCGGCGCGTCGTGCCTTTGCAATCGGTAACGGTGCCCTCGAGCATCCGCCTGACCGCTTCGGCAATCGCCTCCGCTTCTTCTGAGGATTGTTGCACGTTACCATCGTGCGCGACCGGCAGGTAGCGCAATCCCGCTCCGGATGGATCCAGCCGTTGAAGCGAACACGAGGGGTCCCCGTGCAGCCGCCCGTCGTACGCGAGTTCCGAGATGAAGCGGCAGATCTCGTCCTGCATGCGGTACGTCACGGGCAAGAAGACGCCGCGGTCGGGGGCGACCGTCGTGCGCTCGCCGAGCAAGTGCTCGAGGACTGAGGCACCGGTTCCGGGCGGATGCCGCGCCTGCGAGACCTGCGCGAGCTGCATCGGATCGCCGAGCAAGATGAGATTGCGCGCCGAGGTCCCGAGCGCAATCGCATCCGCCAGAGAGACTTGCCCCGCCTCATCGATCACGAGCACATCGAGCGTCCGATCGAAATTCGCATCGGCCAGGAGCCAGGCGGTGCCGGCAACGAGCGCGAGGTCCGTATCTTCGTAACACCGCTTCGCGTCATCGCTCGACTCTATGAAGCCATGCTTTGAAACGAAGACGGTCTCGGGGCTGTTCGCGGTACTCTTCTTCATGCCGCGAAAGGCGAGGCCGCGTTCGGCCGCAACGGTTTCGACGCGATGCAGCAGGTTGTGAATGGCTTTATGACTCGTCGACGAGACGCCGACGCGCCGGCCCGCTAACAAAACTTCGACGATCACGTGCGCGCCGCGCCAGGTCTTTCCCGAACCCGGCGGACCTTGAATGAAGAGATAGCTCGCGTCGAGCGCCAGCGCCAGCTCGGCGAGCGACTCCGCGCTTCCGCTGCCGTCGTCGAGCGGCGCACCGAGCGCCCGGCCGCGCACGCGCGGCAAGTCGCCCCGTAAGAGATCTCCGAGGGCGCGATACTCGGTGTGTGCGCCGTCGCGCGCATACGCGCGTCCGAAGCGCGCGAGTGCCGCGCGCTGTTTCTCGTCGGGGATCGGGCGCCCCGGAACGAGCGCCTGCGGTAACGCGACGTCGCGCAGCGACGGTCCGCGGAGGAGACGCAGACGGCCTCGATCCTCGTCGATATCGACCACGGTCCCGGCTCCCGGGATCTTTCCGCTCGACGGATCGTAGGTCGCCGGATCGTGGACCGTCGCGCCAGGGCGCAGCTTGTACTCTTGCGCCGGAAACTCGAGCGTGTGGATCAGCGACTTCTTCGCGACCTCGGGCTCGATCCCGAGCACCGCAACCACCGGGCCGATCGACTCGGGATCGTCGAAGAGTTCTTCCGGCGTCTTTTCCAGCCGATCGTGGAGCGCCCACCAGGCCGGCTTCGCTTCGCGCTTGTGATATGAGAGCATCTGCCCGGCGAGCCAACGCGAACGTTGCTCCGGCAGTGCGGCCGAAGGATCGGCGACGGCTGCCGTCAATTCGATCGCCAGTTCGTCGGACGGATCTTCGGGTTTGACTTGCGACGCCTCGGCTTCGCCGCGCGCGCGCCAAGCGATCTCCGTTGCAAACCGTTCGCAGGCCTCGCCGCGCAGTTGCAGCAGCCACTTGTGCAGATCCAGGGTCGAGTCGCAGTCGGCCTTGTTGTAGGCGGAGATCTCGTCGAGCGCGCGTTGGTCGCCCGTCTCGCGGTAGCGCTCGTAGGTGACGACCGAACCGAGCGCATCCTTGACGTCCTCGCTGCGCGGCCCGAGATAGAACTGTTCGATCTTCTTCAGCGAGTAACTCTCATACGAAGCGCGTAGCGCTTGACGCACGACCTCGTACAGGTCGACCAAGACGCGCTCGCGCAACAGCACGTCGACCTGCTCTTCGCGCGTCGCATGCGTGCTCGCCAGTCGTTTGAGCGCGACTGATTCGTACGGCGCGTAATGATAGACGTGAAGGTTCGGAAAGCGAACGCGCCGTTCCATCACGAAGTCGATGAAGCCTTCGAAGGCCTCGCGTTCGCCGGCCCGATCGTGCCCCCAGAACGGCCGAAAAGCACGTTCGCCGTCCTCGAAAGAGGAGACGCCGAAGAGATATTCGAGGCCGTCTTCGTAGAACGGATCGCCTTCCATATCGAAGTAGAGGTCGCCCGCGTCTGGCTGCGGCAGCAGCGCGAAGCCGCGCTTTTCGTCGAGCTCGAGCAATTCGTAGTGGCGCTCGCCGTCGGTTCGCGCGGCAACTTGCAGTGCGGCCTGCGCGCGGATGCGCTCGAACGTCGGCTGCGACAGCCTCGCCGGACGGAGATCGTCGCCGGCGACGGCGAGCGCCGCCACGGTCGCGATGCCGCTCGTCGCGAGTTTTACGATCTGGCTGCCGCGCACGTTGGCGACCAAACTGAGGTAATCATCGGCGCGGCGGCGCGCGATACAGGCGTCGCTCCAGCGGCAGCGTGCGCAATGTTCGACCGGAGTCGGATACGTCTCGGCTGCGGGATCGAACGCGAGAAAGCGCTCCTTGACGCGCCGGTAGTACGCGGTGTAATCGAGACAGCGAAACGATTCCGTCCGGCCGTCGCCGAGGACCGCGTGCATGCGGTCCGGTGCGATGCCTTGCACGCGTTCGAGCAACTCGCCGTAGACACAGAGTTGGATCAAGGTCGCAGCCTTGGCCGTTCGCGCCAGCTTCGTATCGGCGACTTCGTAGCTCCACGCGCCAAAACGCGACGGCCGCTCGATGCGAATCAGAAAGTCGGCGACGCCGCTCCAGCCTCCGCCCAATTCATGTTCGTCGAGGAAGGTCGCGCCGTGAACGATCTCGGCCCCGGCCTCGAGTGCGGCGATCGTCTCGGCCGCCGCGCTGCGCCGTGCCTCGAGACTCGGGCCCGCGGCGATGTCGACGACCGTCTTGCCTTCGGCGCGCAGGCGCGCGAGATAGGCAATCTCGTGCGCCTGTCCCTTGTGCGCGACAAGCAACTCCTCGGGCGAGGGTCGCGGCCGCGTTTCCAGACCGAGTGCGACCTTCCGGTCGAGCGCCGCCAGATGCTCGCAGGCCACGAAATCGACCAGCTTACCGGCCGAGAGCAACTGCGAGTCCGCGGCGCGTTCCATGCACCTATCATCGCATGCCGGTGTGCCACCGTCCTGGCACAACCCCGCTTCACAGGGCTCGCCGCTTCGCCGAGTCGAACCGAGCGCGCATGCGGCGCTACCAGGCAGCAACTCTTTTTCTTCTGAGCGCGGCGCTGGTTCTGCCCGCGCGCGCGGGGGCGATCGCGCCGGGCTGGCTGGAACTGCGCCCCGGACAGGTTGCGCGCGTCGGCGCCGCACCGTGGCCGATGACCGAACCGGAAGCGGCGCTGAGCGGCAGCGAAGATTCCGCGGCGAAGAATCCCGACGATTACGCCGTGCGGCCGAGCGACGCGATCCACGAGCCGATCGGGCTGCGAGTCGTCATCGAACGCGTCTACGACGACAAGGTCGTACGCGTGCGGCCGGACGGCGTGGCCTGGTCGGCCTACACGCGCCTCGATCAACTCGCTCCCGAGGTGCCTGTCGGAACCGATTTGGTAGTCGCGGGCGGGTTCGGCAACTACGGCGACTTCTATCCGGCGCTCGAGACGCCCGCGCGGGGCGCGATCGAGCTCGTGACCGGCACGCCGATCGTGGCGCTGAAGATGGGCACGGCCGTCTATGACCCGGAGGGCAGCGACTTCGTGCGCGTCAAGGTCCTCGTCAAGGCCGGCAAGATGCGCGGCCGGGTCGGGTGGATTCCGGTCCTGTACACGGGCCTGCCCGGCGCCGGCGGCACGCCGCTCTCGACCACCGAGAGCGCCTGCCGTTGCCGCCTCCTCGAGTTCCGTTAACCAGCCCCGAACCTTCACGTTCGAGGCTCCAACGGCCGATAGTCACTAGTGATGGAACACGCACAGCGGTTCGGCTATTTCGCCGGTCTTCGGGCGCTGGCGGTCTGCGGCGTTTTGGCCTACGAAGTGCTCAAACACGCTCCCAGCCTGGCCTTCAACCCGCTCTGGCACCGCGCGGCCTTCGACGGGCTGCACGGCTTCGAACTGTTCCTCGTGCTGGCGGGCTTCGCGCTCGCGTTCCCGGCGCTCGCGACCTTGCGGGCCGAAGGCGTCGCCTCACTCGATCCGGGAGGCTTCGCGCTCGCGCGCGCCTTCCGTCTGATCCCGACCTACTATGCCGTCCTGGCATTGACCCTCATGCTGCCGTACGCCGCTTCGCACTACGGCCTGAGCGCGTTCGGCCACGCGGAACTCCCCGCACCCGGTCGCGTCCTCGAGCAGATGCTCTTCAGTGGCAGTAACTTCGGAAACGACGCGTTCTGGGCGCTCGCAGTGCTCGTGCGCGCTCTGGTTCTCTTTCCGCTTCTGCTCGCGGTCTACGTTCGCAAGCCGCAGCTGTTCGTCGCACTCGCCGCCGGCGCGTGGCTCGCGAGCCTGCTGACGCCGGCGCACCAACTCGATATCGGCGCGCTGCCGGCGTTCATGCTCGGCATCATGGCTGCCGATCTGCGCGCCCGAGCGCATGCGTGGGAGCGTCTCGCGCTACCCATCGGCGCGGCCGCCGCGGTCGCCGCATTTGCGTTGGATCCGTGGATTGCGAGCCTGCCGGGACCGCGACTTGGCGCGGGCATCGAAACGTGGAATCCACTTTGGGCGATCGCCGCGTTCGCACTGGTCGTCGCACCCTCACGTTTGCCCTGGTTGCAGCGCATCCTATCGTTCCCGGTGCTCACGCTACTCGGCGCATCCGCGTACTCGATCGCGCTGATCGCCGAACCCGTCGCCGCGTATATCGTGCGCAAGGCAACGCCGACGCTCGGCACAGGGACCGCAGCCGCGCACGCATTTCTCATCGCGCTCTTGGCCGGTCTCGCGATTTGGCTCGCCTTCGACCGGCATTTCGCCGACGCCGATTTCCGCCGCCGCGTCTTCGAGACCGTGCGTTCCGCGTACGGGCGCCTACGCTCGTCCGCGCGGCTCATGCCCCTTCGCTTCGACGCCACGCAGGACGCGCGCGCCACCGATCTCGCCTCGCGATCGATGCACGTTCACGCCCAGGGTGAACTCTCCGTTCTGATCAAGCGCACGGGATCGCCCGACGAACTCTACGCCGACATTCTGGCGACCAAGGTGCGCTTCGCCGAACGCGGCTCGTTTACGCCCTTCTACTTCGACACGCCGCGCGTCGTGGAAGCGGCCCGTATCGTGAACGTCGCTCACGAAGCGACGGAAGCGGAGCAGCCTCGCCCATCGATTCACCTTCACATCTCACCCTCCGGAGCTGCCTAATGTTTGAGCCGGTCTCCGCTCAAAGCGCCATCGAACGCGCTCAAGCCGCGCTGAACGCCGCAGAGTCACGCTTGCCGGCGACCGAGGCGATCGCGCGCGAAAAGCGCCGGCTGCGCGCCGAGGCCGCCGAGCGCCGCATCGAACTCGAGCAGCGCGTCAATGACGCGCGGGCGCGCGAAGCGTTAGTGCAGGCGCGACGGGAATACGTCAATCAGGGCGCCGCGAGTTTCCGCGCCGCTCAGGCTTTCGCCGCCGCCGCAAAGACAGAAGCGGAGGCCGCCGGCGACCGCGAGCGTGCGCAACGCGAGCGTACGGTCGAGGACCGCGCCGCGTACGAAGCGTCGCTGCTGGAGGAACGCGCGGACCGCGAACGCGCGAGCGACCCAAGCCCAATCGGCGAACGCGTCGAATTGGAAGCGCGTCTGGCCACCGAACGCGAACGCGAAGCGACCCTAACCCGCGAGCAAGACTCTGCGGAAGCGACGATCTCGTTGATCCGCGGCGAGATCTCCGCAGCCCTAGCCGAAGTCGAGCGCGCGCGCGCCACGACGACGGCTCCGCCGCCCCCGGTCGTCGCGCCGGACCCGCCGCTTGGAACGCAGCCTTCGGAGCGCAGCGTAGCCCTTATCCAACTCGAAGTGACGATCGCCGAACTGCGCGACGCGGAAGCGAAGCTTGCAGTGCGACGCGCCGAGGCCGAATGCGCGTTCGCTAGTTTGATCGGAAATGAAATCCAGCCCGCAGAACCTCTGCAAGCGCGCGCCGAGGCTCCGGTCTTCGAGAAACCGGCACAGATCGAGCGCCCGGAACCCGCGCCGGCGCCAGCGAAACGATTGCCGACGAACGGGGAACTGATCGCGGGGGTGATCCTCAGTCTGTTCGCGCAGCGGCCGCCGCCCGCCGCTTAGCCCGCGCTAAGCGGGCAGCTCAAACGAGAATTCAGAGAACGTTCCGTTCTCCGAATCGACCGAGATCGAACCGCCGCAATCGTCGACGACGCGTCGCTTGATCGTACTCAGGCCGCTGCCAAGCGCCGGTGAAAACATGAAACCGGCAATCTGCGATTCATCGATCGAAACGGCGCTCTCGGCGTCGATCAATCCCGCGGCAACAGCCCGGTCGCGAATTGTAGACGTATCGAGTCCGCGCCCATCGTCGCGAAACGTCAACCCGAACGCCCCCGGCACAGCCATCGTTGCCGGCGTGATATCGATCGCGCCGGCGCGCGGCTTTCCAGAGGCCTCTCGAACCGACGGATCCTCGATCCCGTGCTCGAGTGCGTTATGCGTCAATTCCAAGAGCACGTCTTTGACGAGCGCCCGCCGTTCCGGCGAAAGCGTCTGCGAATCCAAACCGCTTGCGTTCACGACGACCTGCTTTCCAAGTTTGCGGGCCCGCTCGTTAGCGAGCTTCGAAACGGCAGCGCCGAGATCGTTCGTCACTTGCTGCGGCGGCGTAGGCTCGGAAATCGGCGTCGCTACCGGCGTGGCTTCATTCTCCCGTTCGGCCGCGTCCTCGCCGGGCGCGGCCAGCCGTGCTCGCAACGCTTGCAGGCCGTCAAGCTCGGAGCGAAACGCGGACTGCTCCATAACCAGCGTTAGGAAATCATCTCCGCGCAAGATGTCATAGAGCTTCAGGTACGCGATCTTCGCTTCGTAGTCGGCGGCACGCGTCTCGAAGTAGCGAAGTTGCAACGTCGCCGCCGAAGTCTTTATGGCGCGGACCTGCTGCAGAATCGTCTCAAGCCGCTCCCGGAACGCTTCGCTTTGCCCGCTGCGCAGCGACACGTGGCCCGCGCGAAGCGTCTCGTCGATCGAGCCCAGATGTTTCGTGACCCCACTGGCGAAAGCGTCGAGCGCTTCGGGCGCGACGTGCACGATTCCAATCAGCATATCGAACTGCTTGGCCTTAGTAGCATCGACCTCACGCTCGCTCCGTTCGCGTTGCAGGCGTTCGGTCGTATCTTCGATCCAAACCAGAGCGCGCGCATCCGGCCCCGTCTCGACGGTGGGCCGCACGACGAACGACAGCGTGTGGAGCGCCTTGGCGCCATTCGGCGTCGTGGCAATCACTTCGACGTTCCAAAGCGGATGCGGCGGTGCGCCGGCTGCGTTCGCAGCCGAATCGAAGATCGTTCCGAGATACGCGTGGGCCGCGTCGAACTTGGCCTCGGGCAAGAGCCGCCGCAGCATACTCAACAGATTGTCGTCGTCAAACTCGCTGCGCGGCAAGACGCCGTCCAACTCGCGCGTATGGCGTACCAAGATGCGATACTCGCGATCGATCGTGAGGACGCTCCCGGGTATCGCGTCAAGAATGAATTGAGCCTCGCGATTCGCGGTGTCGAGCGTCGCGTTTCGCTGCGTCAAGTCTGCGTTGGCTTGCGTCAGCGTCGCGTTCTCAAGGGCGAAGCGTTGTTCGCGGCCGCCCCTCGAGCGCAAGAGGCCAAAGACGAACAAGGCAAATCCGGCAACCCCGAGCGCGGTCAGCGACCAAAATGCTCCGGCTGAGAGCGACTCGGCGGCGCGCGAACCGAAGACCGCGAGCGCGATTGCGAGGAGTATGAATCCAGCGGTCGGCGCGGCGAGGGCGATCATCGCCGAACGATCGAGCTTGCTTCCGTCGGCCGCCGCCGGCGCGTTCTCCGGAGACTCGGTCAGGATCAGCTTTCTCATCTATGAGATTTCGGTTTCGGACGGCGAACGTTCGACAGTGCTCTCTTCAGCCAGCGCCGCCCGCTCGATCTCAGTGCGCGTCCTCGCCCGCTTGTCCTTGTGGGCTCCGGCCGGGCGAAGATTGGTCGGCGGACCTAGCCGCGGAACCAAAGGCGTTCGTTTGCGCTTTTTCGACATGACGGTGCTCCTCTGGGCTATCATACCGCCCGCGGCCGCCCGGGCGCCATAGCGAAGGGGCCCGCTGACGCGAGGGTCGCAGACGCTTGCGCGCCGGAGCTGTCGTGTACGGTAACCGACTAGCCTGGCGGAGGAGCCTTTGGGATTTTGTGCTCGTACGTCGCGCTCTCGTTCTGCTGCGGACGCCGCCGCACGACGCCGCGATCCAGGTCGTCGACGATGTAGCCGAGCATGCGCACCGCGGCCGGAATAACCGCGCGTTCGTAGAATTCGCGCGGGCTCTCGCCGGGCACGATCGCCAGCACCTCCTGCTCGCAGATATCGCCTGTATCGTAACCTTCGTCGGCCCAGAACCAGGTCGCGCCCGTATAGGCTTCGCCGAGCTTGAACGCCCACTTGATCGAATCCGGACCGCGGTGGCGTGGCAACAACGACGGGTGAAAAATGAGCACGCCGAGCTTGAGCTTCGAGGTCTCTTCCGGCGGTAACAACTTCGTGAGCAACGGCGCGACCGCGACGTCGGCTCCCGCCATTCGGTCGACCAGGATCGCTTTTCGCCGCTCGAGTGACTCGAGACAAGCCTGCACGATCGGCAATTCCCGACTGCCGATGAGATGTATCGCCAACTGCATCTTCCTCCGCGTCCTTTGTTTGGCGGTCTCGCGCGCCAGGCCTGGAAACGCAACGCGCAGTTCCTAGGACAGCGATTGACTGGCCAAGAAAGCAGCCCTGGCAAGCGCGCTGACTGTCTGCGCGCTGCTGAAAGGTCTGCGATGTTCTATTTCCGCCTACTGAGCGGTGTCTTTGTCGCAATTCTCGCGACCGCCGGTCTCACATCGGCGCAACAGGCGACTCCGGTTCCAGATATCAAGCCCGATTTTTCGGGGATGACGTTCTTGCTGGGAACTTGGGACTGCAAGACGGTCAAGGTTAGCATGGGCCGCGGAGCGGGCCGAACCGAGACCGACGTCAACACGATGACCCTGGACGGCCATTACCTGCGAACGGACAGCACGTCGAAACCCTTCGACAAGGCTCGGACGCGCGCGATCGTCGGACAATCCTGGGTCAGTTACGATGCCACAAAGAAACAATGGTATTCGTTCGGCGTCGGCAACTTCGGCGGATTCGTGATGTCGATGTCGCCCGGCTGGAAAGGCAACACGATCGTATGGACGGATTCGTATGCAACGGACGGCGCTCCGCTCGGGGTCACGACAACGACGAAGGTCAACCCCATGAAAATCACCGACATGAGCGTTACGAAAACTACCAAGGGAACCGAGACGACATCGGACGCGTGCATTAAGCGGAAATAAGCCCGCGCGGATAGACTCAACCGCGCGCGGACAGCGTGGAGGCTTCATCTCCCGCCGTCCGCGCCCGCGTTGAGCGGAAACTGCCGCAGACCGTCTCGAATGACACGTCGACCGACGCGCGAGAAGCCTCGAGCCGGGAAGCATCCACGTTCATCAGTTGCGCGATCACCGGCATCAGTTTGCCGGCCATGGAAATTTTCGTGCTAGCCGCTTAAAGCCTTGGCGCAAGCCGGCCGGCCCAGCGGTATAAGAGGAAGACGATGACCGGGAATGCGATCAGGCTGACGATCGTCGCCACCGGTTCGAACGAATCGCCGGCGACGGCGAACGGAAATTCCTTACTCGTTGCCGCGATAAGGCCCGACTTGGCGACGCCGAGCAATCCTTCGCCGACGATGAGACCGGATGCGAGCAGAATGCCGAGCCGCACGGCGACGCCGGGATTCTTGCCGCGCGAAACCCAACTATTGTACGCCTTGCCCGCAAAAGCGCCGACGACGACCATGAGCGTCACGCTCATCGGCAAGTAAATGCCGAGCGCAACGGCGAGCGGCGGAAACTGCCGGTTCGCCGTGCGACGCAAGATCTCGTCGATGGCGACTATTCCGAGACCGATCAGCGCACCGATCCCGATCAAGTGCCAGTTGAGGTCGCCGGCGATCACGCCGTTGGCGAGCGCTGAGATCAACGTCGCTTGCGGCGCGCTCAGCGGCTGGTTCGTGATCCCGTGAATCGGCGAGCCCGCGAAACCGAACGAGTGATTGAGTAGATTCAGCACCGGAGGGATGACGAGCGCGCCGAAGATCACGCCGAAAATCAGCGCGACTTGCTGACGCCAGGGCGTAGCGCCGACGAGTTGTCCCGTTTTCAGGTCTTGCAGGTTGTCGTTCGAAATCGTCGCGACGTTGATGATCACCGCCGTGACAAACAGCGCGTATGCGACCAGAGCCTTTGCAGCGTTGGGATCGCCCGGCCGTGCGACGGCGACGAGCAACAGCGCCGCGCCGAGAACCGTCAGGATCGCAAGACCCGAGACGGGAGAGTTGGACGAACCGATGAGCCCCGCCATGTACCCGCATACCGCGGCGACGACGAGTCCCGCGACAACGGTGTACGCGAGTGCACCGAGCACGAGAGGTACGATTTGGCCCGTCAGCGGCGTTCCGCCGAGGAACGAAGCGAGCAGCGCGCCGAGGGGCAGCAGACATACTATGCTGACCAGGATGACCGTGTTGAACGGGATGTCGCGCTCGGTGATCGGCAGTTCGGCTCCGCGTCCCGCGCGCCGTTCGCGACCGGCTGCGAGCGACGAGATGACGCCGCCGACGACCGGCCCGGCGAGTCGTCCGAGGGACCAGAGCGCCGCGACCGCGATCGCACCCGCGCCGACCAGGCGCACTTCGCGACGCCACACGCCGTTTGCAAATGCTGCGACGTCGGGAAGCGCGGCATGGTGCGCCGTCATGATCGGCACGAGAATGCCCCACGACAGCACGATTCCCGCCAGCATCGCGACGCCCACCGTGACGCCGACCAAATGGCCGACGCCGATCAGCGCGAACTGCAAGCCGATGTCGATGCCCGTCGCGGACGCACCAAAGCGCGCGAAACGCCCGACGTCGTCCAGCAGAACGCGCACGAAGACGAGAATGCCGTAAGCCGCGCCTACGAGCGCGCCCCAGATGACGACCGCGAGCCCGAGTTTGTTTTCGGCGATCGCGGCCGCGCGCTGCGCGTCGGTGCCGCCCATCCCCGCGCCGACCTTCAGTACTTCGGCGGCGGCGATGCCCTCCGGATAGGGAAGGTCGCTGCCGGTCACCATCGCGCGGCGCAGCGGCACGCTATACATGACGCCGAGAATTCCACCGATCGCGCAGATCGCGAACGAATACCAGAATGGGAAACCGGTCCACCAGCCGATCATGACGAGACCGGGCAGCACAAAGATGATCGAGGAGAGCGTCCCCGCAGCCGAAGCGACGGTCTGAACGATGTTGTTCTCCCAAATCGTCGAGGTGCGGAACGCGCGCAGCACGGCCATCGATATAACCGCGGCCGGAATCGACGACGCAAACGTAAGCCCGACCTTGAGCCCGACGTACACGTTGGCCGCCGTAAAGACGACCGTGATCAACGCGCCGAGGATGATCCCCCGAACCGTAAGCTCGACGCGCCGGTCGCGCGCCGTCGGGGTAAGAGCGTCGCTAACAGATGCCAAAGCGGAACCCCCTTATAGTCGGCGAGATGGTCACGAGGAAGACGGCTTCCGGGGGAAGTGCCGCGCCAAAAGGTGGCTCACTTCTTCAATCCCCGCAACTAAGCCGGCGGTCGGATCGGCCAGGCGGAAATGTTTCTCGACGGTCGCCGCCACGCTGTCCCACGCTCCCTGCCCGAGCCGTTCGTGCGCGCCCGCGTCGCCGACGACGGCGAATTCGCGCCGCGACGGGACGACAAAGAAGTGCACGGCGTTGCGATCGGTTACGTGCGACCGGCCGTGGCGCTGGAGAGCGCGCAATGCGGCCGCATGAACGTCTCCCGAAACATGTGGCGCGATTGAAACCGAGATCGGCGCATCGGTCACTTCTTCGGCCCGAACGATCGCATCGTGAACTCGCTTCTTGTCAACGAACTGGTGCAGCCGTGCATTCACCATGAGCCGGTCGCTCCTCCCCCGCCCGAAAAACCGCCGCCTCCGGAGAATCCGCCCGTCATGCCGCCACCCACGAAACCGGCACCCAAGAGGGCGAGGCCGCCCCAGCCGCCGCCGCTACTGCTGCCACCGATATACACACCGGGAGATTTTATTCGTCCGACGAGAACGATAACCCCAACCGCAATCAGGATGGCTAACAGTATGCCGAGTGCGACCCATACCGGGCTCGAACCGGCGTCAGATTCCTCGGGCGCATTTGTGGCGACCTGGCTCGGCGTCTCGCCGCCGATCGTACTGAGAATGCCGTCAACGCCCGCGACCACGGCTTCGTCGGGTTGGCCGGCGCGAAGCTTGGGCGTGATCGTGTCGCGGATAATGCGCGCCGCGGTTGCATCGGGGACGGTTTGCTCGAGCCCGTAACCAACCTCGATACGCACCTTGTGGTCGGTCGGGAAAACGAAAAGGATCAGACCGTCATCCATCCCCTTTCGCCCGACTTTCCAGCTTCGAAACGCGCGCACGGTCCAATCTTCGGTCGGCGTCTCCCCGGTCGTCGGCGCCACGTATACCAGAACCTGATGTCCGGTATCGGTTTGATACACGCGCAGGCGAGCGTCAAGGGCCGTAACGGTTTGCGGTTTCAGAAAGCCGCCCGTATCGGTAGCCCATTGTGTCGGCGAGGGCGGGATGGGGACCTCGGCGCCGCTCGCCGCGGACCCCAGGCCGATCAGCATAAGCAGCGCCAGGGACCAACGGAGGGCGCTCATCCTGCTAGAACTTCACCGGCGGAGCAGCCTCCGAACCCGGCTGCGATTTGAAATACGTTTTCTCGTTGAAGCGCGTCCCGAAAAAGCCTGCGACAAGATTGGTCGGGAACGAGTCGCGCGCGGTATTGAACACCTGAGCGGCATTGTTGAAGCGCATCCGCTCGACGGCGATCCGGTTTTCCGTCCCTTCGAGCTGTGCTTGAAGGTCGGCAAAGTTCTGGCTCGCTTTGAGATCGGGATAGTTTTCGACGACCGCGAGCAGGTGCGATAAGGCCGACGAGAGAGCATCCTGCGCGCCGGTAAACTTCGCGAACGCGGCGGGATCGTTCGGTACACCGCTCGCCAGGTTGAGCTGGCCCACCTTGGAGCGCGCCTCCGCGACGGCGACGTACGTGCTCTTCTCGAAATTCGCAGCACCCTTGACGGTCGCCACGAGATTTGGGATCAGATCGGCGCGTCGTTGATAGACGCTTTCAACTTGAGCCCACTGTGACTGGACCGCCTGGTCGAGCGTGACCAACCGGTTATAGGTGCCGGCTATCGCCATCACCACGATCAACAGAATGACGACGAGGCCGCCCACTGCGATCAGCCCACGGTTCATTTGTTGCTAGCCATCGAACGCACTTCACTGCCCGGAACATCGAATCCGCTTCGCAAACGGAGAGACCTCCACGCCGCCGATTAATAGGCTGGCCAGCCCGATACGCTGGAGCAGTTCAGACTCCATCATCCTATGGGCGGTCGCTGCAAAATCTCCGGAAGCCACAGAATCGCGACGGCGATAATGCTGCAGTCGTCCCGTCTATACCGCCCTCCACATTTTTGGGGAGGCGGTAGGAAGGCGCGGCTGGCGCATAGGGCTGTTGCGTTTCGTTGCATCACTGCATACAAATCGTCAAATCGATGCCAAAAACCCTCAATGGGAAGTCCTCATGAAACGCCGAGACGGGCTAACGATCGTTGTCGTCAGCGGCCGTTGTACACGCACGCCGTATGATCGGGCTCCGCGGTCCACGGAATCTTCGGCTCGGGGTGCTTCTCGGTGAACTGCACGAGATTCGCAAGTCGCCCACCGCTGGCGATGCTGCCGATGTACCAACCTCGCCGAAGGGTGGGATCCGGAACGTCGCTCGCTCTCCACGTAATCCCGATGCTGAAGTTCGGTGTCGCGCCGGCCTCTACGCGAACGGCCGCTTCCCCGAAATACGCTTCCCCGTTCGGCCCAGCACCATGGACCGTGACGACTTGCGTAGGGACGTTCTGGAGATCCATCACGACCATCGTCCACCCTCGCGACCGCATGCGGAACTCGTGACGCGCGAACGCGCCGTCCATGACTACCATCTGAGGCAGGCCCCACTGGCAGTCGGCCGTCGACGCGCTCGCGACGGGGACGTGAAACGTGTAGCCTTGCAGTTCGTGCTTCCCTCCGACTGCACAGACGTGCGGAACGAACGAGGGCTCGAGGGCGACATGGCATTTCCTGCAGAAATGCACCAGAAATGCACGTCCGCGGCGCTCGGCACGTTCGCGGTGCTCAGCCCGAACATGTAGCCTTGCGCAACATGTCCCCCGCCGGCGGCGCAGCGCCCCTTGTTCGGGTCACCGTCCCAAAACATCGCGAAGCACTTGTTGCAGAAGCGTCAGTCGTACTGCACGTTGCTTCCGAGCTTCTGGGTATCGTAATGAAAAGAGTACACCGCGGCGTTGGCCCCGCGGAACGTCACGTGCTGCCCTCCAACCAACGGACAGACGCCCTTGGTCGAATATCCGTCGAAGAACAGTGCGTCGCACTGCTCGCATGCGCGCCAGTCCGATTGATTGCCGACCTCTGCGCTCGCCGGTCTCGGGTAGGCCCACAGCCCCATCGACGCAGCGAGCGCGATGCTGCTGGTGCCAATCGACAAAACGCGGCGCCGTGAATACACGGCCGCCGTCTGCAGGTCAGTCGCTTCGGTCGTCTCTGAATCAGACATCCGCATTACCCGCGATTCCCCATATGGGCGAGCATGTCGACGCAAGATTGCTGAGTTCCCGCCTTCGGGCGCTGGCACGGCTCCTGGCGAGCGAGGCGGGTGGCGATGGCGCCCTTTCTCCGCGCCGGAGCCGAAAAACGCTGACTTGATGCTCATAGGGTCGCAAATCTCCGTTTGTTTTGATCTCGGAAACCATATCATCGTTCTTTTACGATCTCGCCGGAATCAGCGGCGCGCGATGGCGACCTCGGCCATATAGGAAAGCGACGTAGCGACCGTGGCTGACGACCTGCGCACCGATCTTGATGAGCTTCTTGCGTAGACTCGTGAGCGACCAATCATGGAGCGGCTCAGGCGTTACGAGCGTGCGAAAGAAGTTCCCAAGATTGTACGCCAACGCGTGCAGTTGAAGCCGCCGAGTCCCGCTGAACGGCATAGCTAAGTCGGCTCTGCAAATTGGAAGGGTCAAGTACGCGAAGTGGAAGCTCGCGGCTGGAGAAGCCTGGGGCGATTCCGGCTACTAATCACCGACGAACTCGGGCGGAGACTGTATCCGAACACCCTTACGGATGCCTTCAGAAAGCTCTACGAGCTGCTCGATATGCGATACCGACTCCACGACATGCGTCGTACGAATAGCAACCTTCATGTTGCACGCAGGCAAGAGCATCGACACCGTCCAGCAGATTCTCGGTTACGCAGCCGCCTCGACCACCGTCAATATATACGAGCACGTAACAGATGCGGCCCATTGGGGAGCATCCTTTTCAACTCGCCATGCCGATCTTTCCGCCTCCTGGTTTCATTGAGGGACGTAGGCGTGATGCTGGCTTCGCCAATATAGACATTAGATTGCCTGTGTGGGGCAACTCGGAATCGTACGAACGTTTCGACAAGATATCACGCGACGACCCACGCAAACGACGCGTGCATGTCAAGACCGAAGTCGACTTTGATCCTTTTTGCAAGCCGCTTGCGAAGATCGCACATTCATTCGCCGTCGCATCTCAAGGCTACGGGGCTTTTGAGCCGTTTCTCTGTAAGTATATTCTCGCCCCCAAGAGATACGAGCACCGATGGCATGTACTTCTGCCGGTGATGCGCCGCAGTTCGGGCGCGAAATCGACTGCTGAGTGCCGGCCGCCTCGCCGGTTTTCGAGTGTCGAGAGTGCACGATAAGGCGGACCCTGTTCGGCGGGACGTGAAAGCGGTCCAGGATATGGAGGCGAACCTCGAGCACGGCCCTGCCGCTTTGGGGAGCCCGGCCTGGCGGCCGGCATCCTTACTGGCGTTCCGGTTCGCTTTCTGCTATGTCGCGCTGTACATCGTGTCGATGGTCGACGTTACCGTTGCAATACTGCTTGCCAGAGAGCCGTTGCCATAGAAGCTCTTGCAGGGAATCAGCTCCTGGGTGGCTCGGCACATTTTCCACGTTAGCGCGACAACCGCCGTCGTCAGCAATGTTGGGGGCGACCCAGCCTCTCAATTGCCGTTGCTCGCGTTCAGTCTGGTAATAGCGTCGGCAGCCACAATCGGTTGGTCGGCACTCGATCGAAAACGGCTAGAGTACGCGCGACTGTATGCATGGCTGCGGCTGGTGCTGCGGCTGCTTCTCGCCCTCACGCTCTTCGAGTATGGCATGGTGAAGGTGGTTCCCGCGCAATTTGGCTACATGACGCCCGATCGATTGGCGTTGCCGTTCGGTGCGCTGACGCCGAAGCAGATCTTGTGGGCCTTCATGGCGTCATCGCCTGGCTATACGATGTTTACGGGCTGGATCGAAGTCGCCGCCGGCGCTCTCTTACTGATTCCGCGCCTTGCGACGCTCGGCGCGCTGCTCGCCGCGACCGCTTTGACGAATATCGTCGCGCTCAACCTTTTCTACGACGTGCCCGTAAAGATATTTTCGTTTCACCTCCTTTTGTTTGCCATTCTTGTGGCTTTACCCGATATCCCGCGCCTCGCCGACGTCCTACTGCTCAATCGCACGGCATTGCCATCGTCTCCAGTACGGCTTTTCCGCGACAAGCGGAGCGAGACGAGATTCAGGTGGGCTTCCTTTGGTCTGGCCGCGCTCTGGGTTGCAAGCATCGCGTACGGCATTTTTCGATATTTCACTCGTTGAACGCTTCGATGGGCGCTAAGGACTAAGCAACAGCTTCCCGGTCGTAGCGCGACCCTCAAGCTCCGCGTGTGCGCGCGCGGCATCCGCGAGCGGATACTCGTGCTCGATTCGCAGCTTCAGCTTGCCTTTGCGCATCGCAACGAACAGGTCGCCTGCGCGCCACGCGATTTCGTCAGGCGTTTGCGCGTACATTGCGAGCGACGGGCGGGTCAGGAAGAGCGAACCTTCGCATTGAGGACTTGCAGATCGAACGGAGCACGGGACCGCTCGACGATCCAAATACGACGAGATAACCGCGCGGGACGGATGGTTGATTCGCTTTCATGCTATGAACCTGACGTGCGCTCAGGACAGCACACGGCGCAGTTATTCAAGCACCCGTGTTCACGGGCCACAAGTGGTAGCGCCAACGGGAATCGAANNTCTGCTGATCTGGGCTCGTTTAGGCTGCTTCAGCATTAGGTTGGGCCCACGCGCGACCCACACGGGCTGCTCGCAGTGCTCGGCGTCACACGTGAGCCGCATCACTCAGCCGGCGAACTCAAACGTGCTTCCATGAGAAGGCCGGTGGAGTCCGGCGCTCTCAGGCTCCGGGCTCTTTTCTTTTCTCGCGCTACAAGAGGTCGCGCGGTTCGTCCACCTCGGCGGACAGATAGGTCCGTGGCCATCCGTCAAAGGGAACCGGGAAAGGTTAGCAGGCGGGCGAAACAACCGCCCATGAGTGCGCTCGCGTACCGGGTCATCCTAGAACCTGAGCCTGAAGGCGGCTACAACGTTGTCGTTCCGGCCTTCCCGCACATCCACACGTGCGGCGATGACGTAGCGGACGCACTTGCCATGGCGACCGATGCTATAGGCCTCGAACTTGCGGTGATGCATGATCGTGGGCTTCCGGTCCCGGAGCCCGACGGTGACTCCGAGGTACGCATCGAGCGCGTTGTCGTTCCAGCGCCTGCAGCCTGACCTGAACGCCGGCCCTTGAGCACGAAGCTTCCCGTCGTTAACGGGGCTCGTCTCGTGCGCGCCCTTGAGCGCGAGGGTTGGACACGCATCCGTCAAACCGGCTCACACGTTCGCCTCGAACGCCATGGCTTCCACGTTACAGTTCCACTACATCGTCCGGTCAAGCGCGGTACGCTCGTGCAAATCCTTGCCGATGCGAAAATGACCGCCGACGAGTTGCGCAATTTGCTGTAGCACACCGCCCACACATAGGCAGCTACGTGCCGGTGTTAGTTGTATGACTAAGCTTCTTGTCTTGCAGTTTGGGTAAGTTGATTCACCTTACGGGATAGGACGAAAATTGGTAGCGCCAACGGGAATCGAATCTGCCCTGAAGCGGTTTGGCGCGGTTGCTAGAGGTCACTGACGAGAGAAGTGCAGGGTTTCGACGATACCGTGGGTCGCCGAAGGCTGTAGTCGGACGCCTCGGACTGCACCCGTTTTGCACCCGCGCCTCTAGTGGCTATCCTACTTTCGGAAGCGAAGATGATCGACGAGAGCGTCCCTGCCGCCGATGCGACGGTTTGGACGATGTTATTTTCCCAAATCGTCGAGGTGCGGAACGCACGCAAGACGGCCATCGATATGACCGCCGCCGGAATAGAAGATGCGAACGTCAACCCGACTTTGAGTCCGACGTAAACGTTCGCGGCCGTAAAGACGACCGTAATCAGCGCGCCGAGGATGACCCCCCGAACGGTAAGCTCGACGCGCCGATCTACGGGATCAACTCCCGAAGCAGCGGAACGAACGCGTGCTCAGCGTCCCGTTCGAGTAATTGCTCGACGTGTACGTCAAGCCGCTGGCGTAGTTCGCATTCGGGTGGGTCCCGGCGCTAGCCGTGAACGTGACGATGCCCCCGTTGGATGACGTGCACTTGATGTCGAACGTCTGCGAGCCGTTGATCGACGGCGGCGTGCTTTGCGAGATCGGCGTCATCGTCACGATGCCGCTCGGCGACGCGGTGATCGTCACCGGACCGTTGTCGTAGGCGTTGCCCGGCAGGACGATCTGTCCGGACCTCGCGTCCTGGATTGCGTAGCCGACCGTCGCCGTCTGGTTGAACGAGGCCGTTTGGGGGCCGAACCACTGGGCGATGTCCGCCACCCCGAGCAGCGTGATCGTCTGCGCAGGATTGTTCCCCCCGACGGCCGTCATCGAAAATTCGCCTTCCGATAGAATGAGGCCGGTGAACGTCGGCGGCGTGCCGGTATCGAGCACTGTCCGTTTCTGGTCTCCCGGGAGAACGACGCCTCCCTGCAATTCGCCATACGCCGTCATGCCGAAGGTGTGCGGTCCGGCTGTCGTCGTGACCGTCAGCGTGCAGGTGGAGGCGAGGTTCCCTCTGATGCAATCTCCCGGAGCGACGGTCGTGCTGCCCGATTTTGCGTAGAGCGTCGAAAACGCCGGCGACGTGCCGAGGAAGATGTTCCCGGCGTAGAGCAGCGTCGAGCCGTCGTAGACGGCGAGTGCCATCGTTCCGTCGGAGACGTAGAGCGGCGACCGTTCGGCGGCACTCGGCGCCGGCGCCGAGGGGATCGAGATTGCGAGCGACATCGTCGCCCCCGAGGGCGCTGGGTTCGCCGGCGCGGGGACCGAAAGCGCGGACGCACCGCCTCCCGATCCGCCGCTGCAACCTACGGCGGCGAGCGTCAGCACGAGCGCCGCACTCCGCATCGTTTTCACTTGTGCTTCTCCGATTGGACCGTGATCGGGATCGTGGCCGAACTCGGGTCGCAGGTGAACGACGTCGTGGCGATCGTCGCGCCGGAGTAGTTGGCGGTCGAGTACGTAAGACCCGAAGCGTAGGCCGTATTCGGGCTGGTTCGCGCCCCGAACGAGATCGTCACCGTCCCGCCGCTACCGTTGACGCACGTGACGGTAAAGTTCTGATCCGAGGGCGGCTCGGCCGGGGGCGTCGCGATCGAGCTCGGCGCGATCGTGACGATGCCGGCGGGCGCAGCGGTGATCGTTATGGGACCGTTGTCGTAAGCGTTGCCCGGCAAGACGATCTGCGAGTTCGACGAGTCCTCGATGCGGAATCCGAAGGTCGTCACATCGTTGAATGCGGCTTCGGCCGGCCCCGCCAGCAAAACGGTCGATGCGACGCCGAGCAAGGTGAGCGTCTGAGCCGGATTCGTGCCGGGCGAGAGCGTGACCGAGAGTTCGCCTTCCGAGGAGATGACGCCGCGGAATACGGGCGGCGTCCCGGTGTCCTCGACGGTTCGCGCGCTGCTCGTCGCTTGGGATCCCTGCGATCCGGGATAGGTGATCACGTCGAAGCGATGCGCGCCCGGCGTCGAGGTCACGGTCAGATTACACGTTGCCGTGCTGTTCGAGAACGTGCACGTGCCGAAGGCGACGGTCGTCCCCCCCGATTTGGCGTAGACGGTTTGGAACGGCGGCGTGCTATCTAAAGAAAGATTTGCGACGTAGACGAGCGTGGTTCCGTCGTAAATAGCCATCGAGCCGGTGCCGGGTGAGAGAAACTGCGGAGTGCGCGATGCCGCCGTCGTGGGCCGGAGCGGGAATGCGAAGGTCATCGGAAATGCGGATTCGGCTTGCGGCGCGGCGGTGGCAACCGGCGGCGTGACCGCCGTCGTTAAGGCGGCCGGCGTCGTTCCGCCCCCGCCGCTGCAGGCGGCGAGGACGAGGGCCGCGACCGCCGCGGCAGCGAGATGTCGTAGGTTCATGGTGGAGGCCTTCCGCTAATTGACGGTGATGGGGAGTGTTGCCGAATTCGGCACGCATTGCAGGGTCGTCGTGCCGATCGTTGCCGTGGGATAATTGCTCGCCGAGTACGTTAGCCCCGAAGCGTAGGTGGCGTTCGGTTTATTCTGCGCTCCGGCGGTGATCGTCGCCGTGCCGTTATTTTGGCAGGTGACGTTGAACGATTGCGCGCCGGCGGCCGCAGGCGGCGCCGTCTGCGAAATCGGCGTCATCGTCAGGATGTTGTTGCCGTCGGTCTCCGCGATCGTGACCGGCCCGTTGTCGTAGGTTGCCGGGGGCTGGACGATCTGAAGGTTGGCTGAATCGGCGATGACGTACTGGAACGTGTACGTCGTTCCGATGACGCCGACCAGCGGGCCGTTTCCGTTGAGATGCGCGGTCAGCGTGGGTCCGGTGAAATTCCCGTGGTCGGCGACGCCGAGCAGCGTGATCGTCTGGGCGGCATTCGTCCCCGCGACCAGGGTCACGGCGAGTTCACCTTCGGCCAAGATGACGCCGGTAAAGGTCGGCACCGTTCCGGTATCGAGCGGCGCGCGGCTGTGATCGGGCAACGCCGTTCCCTGCGAGACCGGATAGGTCACGACGTCGAACGCGTGCGCGCCGATCGTGGTGACGATCGAGACGGTGCACGTCGAAGACGCGCCGGTCGACGCGCAGGTTCCGCCGGAGACACCGGTGGTGCCGCTTTTCGCGTACACGACCGAGAGTTGCGGAGTGGCCGCCGAATTGAAGTTGCCGACGAAGATCAGCGTCGATCCGTCGTAGACCGCGAACGAGGCGGTCCCGGAACTCACGTAGAGCGGCGATCGCCCCGCCGACAGCAGGATCCGATTGGGGACCACGATGCCGAGTTGGAAGTTCGCGGCGTTCGCGACGAACGGCGCGTTGATCGGCGCGACCGGCACCCCGCCCGTGCCGCCGGTGCAACTCGAGAGCGCTAGCGCCAGCGCGAGCGGAGTGAGATGGAGAGCTCTCATGGAAAGCCTTTCGGGACCGTTGCGCATCAGAAGTGGACGCCCAGCCCGACGTAGGGCGCGTTCACGGTGGTATTCGATGGCGCGTTGGTCCGCGCGGTGGCGCGTTCGCCGGCGAGGCCGAAGTCGATGAACAGCGCGCCGAACGCGGCAGTCGCACCGGCGCGATATTTCAAGTAGGCGTACGACAACGGGGTCGTCTTTCCCGAGAGCACGCCCAAGAATGTCGAGGTCGGAAAGGTATAATTCCCGGAGATCTGCGGGTAGTACCAGGCGCTGCCTTCGAGCGAGAACGTCTGGTCCAGGTCGGGGAGTTTCGTTACGCCGAAGCCGACGCCGGAGAGCCGCGGCACGCCGAGATAATCGTAGGTCTTCGTGAGGTAGCCGACGCCGATATACACGCGTGGATCGAATATCTTGAAGCCGAGCCGCACGTCGCCTTCATTTTCCTGAGCGGTTAGCGCCGGAACGTACGCTTGACCCAGGCCGTTGAACGCCATCAGTTGCTGGAAGCCGACGACGGTCACGCAGCCCGGATCGGTCGTCGAAGGGCAATTTCCCGTTTGATAGACCGCGTTGCCGACGACCGTACCGCAGCCCGCGACGCCCGGCGCGCCGGGCGCGCAGGCCGTAACCGTTTGCTGTGCGTTGTGCGGAAAACGGTAGTGGCGGAAATCGCCTTCGAGCATCATCGGGATGTGCGCCAGCGGAAACTCGATCGCGCCGCGTAGCGCGTACGAACCCGTAGCGGTGTTTCCGGGGCTGATCTCGTTGTAGACTTTTGGTGATATCAAGTATTCGCCCGCAACGAAGCCTTCCGAACGTACCGCGGGCGGCGGCGGGACCGGGCTCGGCGTAACGACCGGCGCGGCGGTCGCTACCGGAACCGGCGTCGGTGGCGGCGTCGGCGCGGGAGTCGGCGCCGGCGTCGGCGGTGGAGTCGGTGCGGGTGCGCTCAGCGCGCGCACAACGACGATGCGACGGTCGGGAACCCATTGAACGTAGGCGCCCATCGCCTCCGAGATCACGCGGACGGGCACGACCACGGCGCCCCGGTACAGCATCGGCGGCACGTCGAGCGGGCGGTCCTCGCCGTTCACGACGACGACGGCCTTATCGAGCGTGACCTTCACGTCGGCGCCCGGTTTAGAGATGTCGGCCGTACGGGTCGCCGGGTCCCAAGACACCGTCGCGCCCAGTTGTTCGAACATCGAGCGCAGCGGTACGAAGATCACGCCCTTGCGAACCAACGCAGCGAGCACTCTGCCGGAACGCACGGTATCCGGCTTGGCGTAGACATGTTCGTCGTTGAAAAAAATCGGGAACTCGCCGGACGGCGGGCTCCCGAAGTCGCGTGCGGGCGGCGCGGGTTGCGCGAACGCCGGCGCAGCCGGCGCGAGGAAGCTCGCCATGACGGCGGCGACAAGACCTGCTCGTACGAGCGTTTGCGAGTGCCGACGGATCAAGAGCTCTCCTTCCGAAACCAAACACCGCGCCGGTAGAATGGTGCAGCCTGGCAAGAGTTGACGAACCAAACGGGATGGAATTCGAGGATAGGAAAAAGCGCGACCAGGTTCCTCTAGGCGCTCCGGTCGTACTAGGCTTTTAGCGCCCCCGTTGCCGACCCCCTTGAGCCTTTTCGACCGCCTGAAGCGGGCAAGCGGCGTCCGCAATTGCTCATGACGCGCCCGGCGGCGGGTCCTTTCGAAAGGAGCCCCAGTTGACTTTTTGCGGCGGTCCGGGTCGCATTGCCGGGAACGGTTGCGTCTCCAAGAATATACGCCGTAGCGTACCGGACGCCGAGCCTCTAGAACGAGCCGTTTGCTCCAAGTGTAGCCAGGATGCCGGCACGTTTTAGGTTTTCGGCGCCTTTCACGGGTCGATGCGCTTACGTATCTTGAGCAATCAGCACTGTTGCCAACGGCGTCGCGTATACGAAGACGAAAAACGAGCTGCCCGCACGAGTTGACACCGCGAGCACTCTGCTTCGCGCCCGTCCCTTTCAATCTGCGCCGTCAGGATGTCATCTGTCCCCGCGCAAGCACCGCATACGCGACTCTCAGGAGACCAAGAATCAGTTCGGCTCAAATCTCTTCTCCCACTAAAACAAACCTACGGAGCCGCACGCCGAGCATTGGTTCCAACACGAGCGTGCCGAATGACGGAATCAAGCACCATTGATCCCATAGCATCGCTTGTAGGTACTGCCAACGGTCGGGCTCCGTCGCATCGTCGGGCGGAGGCGTCTTCCAATCTCTAACGACGAGGCACGTCGAGCACTGTGGCTCCCTCAGTCCATGACTTCTAAGACATCAAGCCATGTTTCGGGGAAGTCGTCGCGATCAGCTTGCAACACAACGGGATCCCCCAGGCGAAAGCAGCTCTGTTCTGTCGAGCTTGTAATGCGCAATCGGCGCTTCGTACGGGATCAGGAATCGCACGAGTGGGAGTCCTTCATGCTCTTGTGGTTCCGCGGCTGGCGATCTCGAACGGTTCCGACTCTCCAAGCGTCATTTCGAGGAACACCGCTCGGACTTGCTGCCCCGGCTGGCACTCGACACTCTCCTCGACGCGATTGCATGACCTCCGGCATACGGCTGCGACGACGATGCTGCTGGCGGGCGTTGACGTTGCAACGACGGCGGGCGTCCTCGGGCACTCGACGCCGACGACGACGCTCGGCGCGTACGCCCACGTTCTCAGCGAATCGAAGCGTAAGGCTACGGATCGCCTCGGCGACGCCTTCGATGCGATCGCCAAGGAGAAGACGGGAACGTGATTGCACGCGTTTTGCACCCGTCGCACCTTGGACAAAGAAAAACCCCGATGAAATCAGGGCTTTATTGGTAGCGCCAACGGGAATCGACCCCGTCTCTCAGCCTTGAAAGGGCCGCGTCCTAACCGATAGACTATGGCGCCGTGTGGGCC
>PLDY01000164.1 GCA_003136895.1 Candidatus Erabacter solicola
GAGGGCGGCCGCACGGTCGGCGCGGGCGTCGTCACCGCGATCAACCCGGAATAAGGTATTCATGGCTAAGCAGAAGATTCGCATCCGCCTCAAGGCGTACGACCATAAGGTCCTCGACCAGTCCGCGGAGCGAATCGTCGATACCGCCAAGCGCACCGGCGCATTCGTCAGCGGCCCCGTGCCGCTGCCGACCGAGATCAACCGATTCTGCGTCAATCGCTCGCCGCACGTCGATAAGAAAAGCCGCGAGCACTTCGAGATGCGCACGCATAAGCGGCTGATCGACATTCTGCAGGCCTCGCCCAAGACGATGGACGCGCTGATGCACCTCGATCTACCGGCCGGCGTAGACATCGAACTCAAGGCCTAAGTAGCGGGCTTCAAGGCCGCAAGGCCGCACGGTCCCCTTTAAAGGGCTTCCCTCGAGACACGGACGATGAGCGGGAAGCCGGTCGAGGGTTAGATCATTCGCCCCCATTCTTGGGTACGCACCTCGGTGAAGCGGGCACCCACACGGATGTGCTTGCTAGAATCTACCTAGTCGACCCATTCCGGTCCAAGGTGATCGCACATTACCTCAGGTTCGCCGATCGAATCGTAGCGTCGGCCGGTTGCATCCCACGCTGATTCCGGTCTACATGCCCGAGGATCTCCATGGCCCGGTTACGCGAGGCGGGCCGATGCACGCTAAGGCGGCGGCGCAGTCACGCCTAAGGCGAGCGACGAAATGCGCGTGGCACACGCGGGAAGCTTTTTCTACGAGGGATCGGGCTGCTCAAGTAAGCCCCGTCATGCCGCACGCGACAAGAGACGTTCTAAGTCCTCGTGTCAAGTATCAAAGAGACGACCGATGTCGACGCTCTCGTCAATAAGCTTTGCGGGAGCTATCTCATGGTGCAATAGACGCGCTGCGGCCACCGATTCGGCGTATCGGTTCACGCTACAAACAGCCAGGATCTTGCGATCCGCCAAATAGAAGGCGCTGAACGAACCGGTCTCCGGCATGCCGCGGATGACGACGCTGTCCGACGAAAGCGCCATGCCGCGGTAAATTAAACGAAACTCGTATTGATCCGAATAAAAGAACGGAATTGTATCAAAGGCCTCGAGCTTACCGATCATCGTCTTCGCCGCCGTTTCTCCTTGGCGTTGAGCATTGTCAAAGTGCTCCAGGCGTGCTGAGATACCGAGCCGAGGATGCCACGAATTCGCGACGTCTCCAGCTGCGAAAATGCCCTCGACGTTTGTGCGGCAGAACTCGTCAGTCATGATTCCATTCTCGATCTTGACGTGTTCCGCGACTAATTCTGTGTTCGGATCGACCCCGATTCCGACAACCACCAAGTCACAATCGACCGTGCTTCCATCGGAGAAGACTGCTCGTTCGACGTGCCCAGCACCGATAAAGGCCGTACTTGTCACACCGGTCTTCAATATGACGCCTTTTCCGCGGTGATAGCTTGCATAAATCTCGCTCAGCCCTCTTCCGAGCACGTGCGCAAGTGGAAGTTCAGGACCTGCCAGAGTTACCTTGCATCCGATCTGCCGCGCCGAAGCAGCTACCTCGCAGCCAATGAAACCGGTTCCGACGATAAGAACGTGCGGGTGTTGTTGTAGTAGGCCTCGTAGCCTTTCGCAGTCGCGAAGCGTTCGCAGATACAGGATCCCATCAAGATCGTGACCCGGGACGTCGATGTCTCTGAGACCAGCCCCCGTCGCCATGAGCAGTTTGTCGTAGGAGACCTTGCTACCGCCGGCCATTTCTAAAACGCGAAGCGAAGGGTCGATGCGCGCGACGCGCTCACCAAGCTGCAATTCGATCGCATGGTCTTTGTAGTAGTTGGGCAGTTCCAAGAACACGCGTTCCTCGGACAGTTCTCCGCGCAAGCGATCTTTAGAAAGCGGAGGCCGTTCGTACGGCGCGTCCGTTTCCTGACCGAAGAGCATGACGCGACCCTCGAAGCCTTCCAGACGAAGGACACGCGCAGCGCTGAAGCCTGCTAGGCCGGCTCCAATGATCACATAGACTTTTCCCGTGTCACTCACGATGCGCCGTGTCATCTCCCTCGCGGGATCTAAAGCCGACTTTTTCATGGGTTCCGTCGCAGAAAGGCTTGTTCTGCGAGCGTCCACATCGGCACAGATAGATCGCACCAGACTTGTCGGCCTCCGCGCGAGTGTCTATCCGACTCCCGCTTGGCCACACGAGTTCGATGTCTCCCGTAACCATATTTGGGCCATCTGGAGTTGGGGTAATTCGGATGCTCATTTTCTGCTCCTGTCGCGGGTTTCCGCCGCACAAGTGTTTACACTGATTCGCGTGGTGCCTCGTCTATTGTAGAGCTCTACCAACGCGCGGTCAATCGCAACCTTCATCTGACGACGACAGATCCTGGCGTCGAACGCGAGTCGTTCGCTCCGGTCGCTATTGTCAATGACCGACGATGCGGGCACGTCAGAGCGATGTCGATCTTCATGACGACTGTCAAGCGCAAAGCTCCGCTATGAACGGTCCAGGTGTTGCCGGCATTTCGCGAGTCCGACCGTCTTCGAACCGAGTTGAGGGTCACGTCGTTCCGGTCACCTTCCGAAAAAGTCGTCGCAGCGGGTCTTGATACGCATCGACGATGCGCTCTTTTGCCGGAATGATCGCGTTGTCCGTGATCTGGATGCCGGCGGGACAGACCTCCGTGCAACACTTGGTGACGTTGCAAAGCCCGATCCCCCCTTCGACCTGGAGCAGGCGGAGCCGATTCGCGCTGTCCATCGGATGAGCATCGAGCCCGAGGGCGCGCACGTAGAAGCGTGGCCCGAAATACTGCGGTTTTTCCTGCGTCTGATAGCGGATCACGTGACAGACGTCTTGGCACAGAAAGCATTCGATGCATTTACGCATCTCCTGCGAGCGGTCGACGTCCCGCTGATAGAAGCGCCATTCTCGGTCGGTGCGCGGTCTGAACGGCGTAATCTTCCGGTTGACGCGATAGTTCCAGGACACGTCGGTGACGAGGTCGCGGATGCGCGGGAACGTCTGCAACGGTTGCACCAGGATCGGCTTGCTGCAATCGAACTCCTCGAGGCGCGTCTTGCACATTAGTTTGGGCATGCCGCCCACCTCGGCCGAGCACGAGCCGCACTTCGCCGCCTTGCAGTTCCAGCGAACGGCGAGGTCGTTCGCCGAGTGCGCCTGCACATGGAGCACGGCGTCGAGGACGACCATCCCGGGCTCGAGCGGGACCTCGTAGTCTTCCCAGCGCCCGCTGACGTCGTTGGCTTCGCCGCGGTTGATGCGCAATGTCACGAAACGCGCCGTCTCCACAACGCGCGCCTCGACCTGATCCTTCGCGCTATCGCCATCGAGACCGTCGGATGCCTTTACGGCCGGTCGGAGCGCACCGGCGTCGCGTTCCATCTCAGATCGCCAGAGGTCCGGGCGGCGGATCGCTCGCAGGAAACGAATCGGCGATCGTTTCGTCGTATGCATCGAGGCCCTCGTTCCAATCGTTCGAGCCGGATGCAGTCGCGGCGGCGACAGGTTTCGTCGGATTCAATTCTCCGTCAAAACCGTCGCTTCGGTCGAACGAATCGATATACACCTCTCCGCCCTTCACCTCCAAGGCGAAGGTCCGGACCGGCAGCACCGCGGGCAACGCCAAGACCGCTCCGGTGATCACGTCGAAGACGGCGCCGTGCCGTGGGCACGTGATCCGTCGGCCATCGAGTTCGCCTTGGTCAAGAGGGGCGCCGTCGTGGGTGCACACGTCTTGGATCGCGTACAGCGTCCCGTCGACGTTGCAAAGCAAGATCGCGACGCCCTCGACGACGACGCGTTGGGTCGTGCCCAGCTCGATGGCAGTGGCATGAGCGACGGCGGCGCCTTCAGCCAACGGAATGGTCCGCGGCGCTGCGCTCGAAGATGACCTCGGCAAGCTCGATGGGGAGCGGCGGCCGTCCGATGAAGTCCACGCGGATCTCGCCGCCAACGCATCTCGTTACCGTATTGACCTTTTGCAACTCGTCGCTCGGCTCGGGGAAATCAACACGCGTATGCGCGCCCCGACTTTCGCGGCGCAGCAGCGCGCTGCGAACGATCGTCTCCGCGATCCGTACCATGTGCCGCACGTCGAGCGCGGTGTGCCAACTCGGGTTGTACATGCGCGCACCCATCGCGCACACGCGCGCGACCCGCTCTTGCAGCGCCCCCAAACGGTGCAGCGCTTCTTGCAACCCCTCCTCGGTACGGAAGACGCCGACGTTCGCCATCATCGTCTTCTGCAGGTCGTCTTGGATCGCGAACGGGTTCTCGCCGTCCTCGCGTTCGAACGGCGCGAGCATCTCACGCTCCGCGCGTCCGATCTCGACTGGATCGGAGACGGCGCCGGAAGCAGCGTTCGCGTAAGCCGCGGCTGCGATGCCTGCGCGACGGCCGAAGACGAGCAGGTCGGAGAGCGAGTTACCGCCGAGCCGGTTCGCGCCGTGGAGTCCCGCGGCTGCTTCGCCCGCTGCAAAGAGACCGGGAACGTTCGTCGCGGCGGTCTCCGCGTCGACCCGGATGCCGCCCATGATGTAGTGGGTGGTCGGGTAGACCTCCATCGCCTCCTTGGTGATGTCCACGTGCGCGAAGTCCATGAATTGGCTGTACATCGAGGGAAGCTTCTTCATAATAAAGCCTGCTGGTTTGTGGCTGATCGATAGGAATGCGCCGCCGTGCGGCGAGCCGCGTCCTTCGGCAACCTCCGCGTGAATTGCGCGCGCGACAATGTCTCGCGTCGAGAGTTCCATCCGTTCCGGATCGTAGCGTTCCATGAAACGCTCACCCTTGCTGTTGGTGAGGATTCCACCCTCGCTGCGCACGGCCTCGGTCACGAGGAGCCCGCGCACGCTGCGCGGCCAGACCATTCCGGTCGGATGGAACTGGATGAACTCCATGTCGATCA
>PLDY01000021.1 GCA_003136895.1 Candidatus Erabacter solicola
CCGCCGGTCGTGCCGAAATACACACCGCACGAATCGAGCGAGTCGACCGCCATCGCATCGCGCAGTACGTTGACGTAGCAGTTGCTCTGCGGCAGGCCCTTCGTTAGCGCTTCCCACTCGTTCCCACCCGTGCGGCTGCGGTATACGCGTAGCTTGCCATCGGGCGGCATATGCTCCGAATCGCTCTTGATCGGCACGACGTAGATCGTCTCAGGCTCGTGCGCGTGAACGTCGATCGGAAATCCAAAGTCGGTCGGCAAGTTTCCACTGACCTCGTGCCACGAATCGCCGGCGTCGTCGCTGCGCATAACGTCCCAGTGCTTCTGCATAAATAGCACGTTCGGACGCGACGGGTGCATAGCGAGGCGGTGAACGCAGTGGCCGACCTCGGCCTCGGGGTCGGGGATTTGCGCCGATTTCAAGCCGCGGTTGATCGGTCGCCAGGTCGTCCCGCCGTCGTCGCTGCGGAATGCGCCCGCGGCCGAGATGGCGACGAACATGCGTTGCGGATCTTTCGGATCCAAGAGAATCGTGTGCAGACACATCCCGCCGGCGCCCGGCGTCCAGGATGATCCGGTGGAATGGCCGCGCAGGCCGGAGAGCTCGCTCCAATTCTGGCCGCCGTCTGTGGAACGGAAGAGCGCCGCGTCTTCAACTCCCGCGTACACGGTCTCCGGATCGGTCAGCGATGGCTCGAGATGCCAGACCCGCGCGAACTCCCACGGGTGGGGCGTGCCGTCATACCATTGGTGCGTGCCGGGTATGCCGTCATAGACGAATTTGTTGCCAACCGGTTCCCACGACTTGCCGCCGTCATCGGAGCGCTGGATGACCTGTCCGAACCAGCCGCTCGTTTGCGACGCATATAGACGGTTGGGATTGAGCGGCGAGCCCTTAACGTGGTAGATCTCCCAGCCCGCAAAGTGCGGGCCGGCGATATCCCATTTTTCGCGTTTCCCATCCGAGGTTAGAACGAACGCGCCCTTGCGTGTGCCGACCAATACCCGTACGCTGCTCATCGATCGCTCCTTTACCGGCTTTGCGCCGGGTTTCACCCGCGCCGCCGGGGGTCCCGCTCGCGGCCGGATAACCGGATAAGAGGAAGCTCGGAACGGAGGATGCGATGCGAAATTTGGCTACGATGGCACGCGGCATGGCCGTCGCGCTGCTATGCCTCGCGAGCCCTTGCGGGGAGCAGGCGACACCTTCCGGCTCCTGACGAACGGGGTGGTCAAACGATGCTGGGTGCGGTATACTCCCGAAGTTGTCCGTTCGCCGGTTTCCGGCGAGTCCGGTCGTGGCGTCTGCCACGTGTGTAGGGTTACGGGTAGTCGCCGCGGGCGCCACGTAGCCGAAACCACCTACATGTTCCTCCGCTCGGAGGATTAAGAAGCGAACCAATGGCCAGCCCAACCCCGAAAAAGCGCGGCGCCGCCAAAAAAGAACGGCGCGTCAAGCGCAAGATCTGCAACTTCTGCGCGGACAAGCTGCCCGACATCAACTATAAGGATGTCCCGCGCCTGCGCAAGTACATTTCGGAGCGCGGAAAGATTCTGCCGCGCCGGATCTCCGGCAACTGCGCAAAACATCAGCGCGGTTTGACCGTTGCGGTGAAGCGCGCACGCATTATCGCATTCCTTCCTTTCGTGTCGGAGTAGCGCGATGAAAGTTATTCTCATGAGCGACGTCAAGACGCTCGGCAGCGCCGGCACCGTGCTCGAGGTCGCCGACGGCTATGCGCGCAACTACTTGATGCCGCGCGGATTGGCCGCCGAGGCCTCGAAGGGCTCGCTCGCGCTCCTCGATCAGAAGCGCCGCGCTACCGCGCGCCGCGATGCCGAAGCGGTTGCGGACGCTCAAGAGATCGCCGAGAAGCTCCAGAATTCGTCGGTCAGCGTGATGGCCAAGAGCGGCGGCAACGGCAAGCTGTTCGGCGCCGTCACTTCGGCGAGCGTCGCCGAGGCGATCCACAAAGAACTGGGCCTGGAAGTCGACCGCCACAAGATCGAGCTGCCCGAGAGCATCAAGTCGCTGGGCAGCTATCAGGTCGAGATCCGTCTCGGAAAAAATATCGTCGCAAAGACCACGGTTAAGGTCGTCGCCGCGACGAACTAGTCGACGGTGGCACAGGGCGCGGATCAGGCCTACGTTGCTCGTTTCCGCCGTAAGTACGGCGGTGACGACGGGCTGCGCCGTCAAGTAGCCGCGCTCTACGACATCCTCTCCAACACGATCGGGGCGGATAAGATGGTGCTGCGCGCAGGCAAGCTGAACGCGCTCAAACTGATGCGCTCGCCGCTGCTCCCGGAGCGCGTCTTGGCGCTGTTTCGTTTGGTCTTCGAAGATCCGACGCCCGACCGCGTGCCCCCGCCCGCGAACATTCGCGGCGTCATCGCCGAGATCGAAGACGGGCTAGCCGATCTCGTCGCGCAGCGCAGCGTTGAGGAAAAGATCGAGACGCGCGTCAACGTCAAGATGGCCGAGCGCCATCAGGAGTATCTCAAGGATCTCAAACTCGAAGCGATTCGCGAAGACGGCGGTCCTGAAACGCCCTCAACGCAGAAGAAGCTCGCGGACCTTGAAGCGCTCGACCGCCGCCGGCTGGCCGCATCGGCGCTGCAATTGCTGCGTCCGGGCAAACTCGCCGACGTCGTCGGCCAGGAGCCGGCGATCCGCTCGCTGCTTGCGAAGATTTCATCGCCATTCCCCCAGCACGTGATCTTGTATGGGCCGCCCGGCGTTGGAAAGACGACCGTTGCACGGCTCGCGCTCGAGGTTGCGAAGCGCCGCAACTACACGCCGTTTACCGAGGACGCGCCGTTTGTCGAAGCGAGCGGCGCAACGCTGCGCTGGGATCCGCGCGAGACGACCAATCCGCTGCTCGGCAGCGTGCACGATCCGATCTACCAGGGGAGCCGGCGTGAATTCGCCGAGGGCGGTATTCCGGAGCCGAAACTCGGGCTCGTCAGCAAAGCGCACGGCGGCGTGCTCTTCATCGACGAACTCGGCGAGATGGATGCGACGCTGCAGTCGAAGTTGCTCAAGGTACTCGAGGACAAGCGTTTCGTCTTCGAGTCGTCATACTTCGACGATGCGGACCCGAGCGTTCCTGCTTACATCAAGAAGTTATTTCGCGACGGCGCGCCGGCCGACTTCGTGTTGATCGGCGCCACGACGCGCGAGCCCGAGGAGATCGATGCGGCGATTCGGTCGCGTTGCGCCGAGGTCTATTTCGATCCGCTCAGCGAGCCTCAGATTCGTGAGATCGTCACCGGCGCCGCAAAACGCTTGGGCGCCCGGCTAGCGCGACGGATTCCGGATTTGATTTCGTCGTATACGATCGAAGGCCGCAAAGCCGTGCAGATTCTGGCCGACGCGTTCGGTCACGCACTCGAGCGCGAACGGCCGACCTCAGCGAAGAGCAAACCCGCGAAAATACTCGCGAAGCCGCCCGCTCCGACCATCATCGAGGACGACATCGTGCAAGTTGTCCAAGCCGGCCGCTTGGTGCAGCACACGCCGGTTCACGCGCGGCGCGGACGCGAGGTCGGCAAGACGTTCGGCCTCGGCGTCTCGCACTATATCGGGAGTTTGATCGAAATCGAGGCGGTCGCATTTCCGGCGGCCGAGCGTCGCAAGGGGACGATCCGTTTCAACGAGACCGCCGGTTCGATGGCCAAGGACAGCGTCTTCAACGCGTCGTCCGTCGTGCGCGCGATCTCGGGCGTCGACCCGATCGATTTCGATCTGCACGTCAACGTCGTCGGTGGCGGCAACATCGACGGCCCCTCGGCGGGCCTGGCGATCTTCCTGGCACTGTACTCAGCGCTGACCAAGACGCCGCTACCGCAAGACGTCGCCGTGACGGGCGAATTGTCCATCTCGGGTAAAGTACGCGCCGTCGGCGGAATCGTTGAAAAGCTGCACGCCGCGCGGCAGGCCGGCATGCGCCTCGCGCTGATTCCAAAAGAGAATGAACGCGACGTTCGCGCCGCGGTCAGCTCGCTCGAGATCGTGCCGATCTCGAATGTCGCCGAGGCGATCGCCACGCTGAAGCGGCCGCGCAAGAAGACTTCGCGCTGATGGCAACCGTTGCAGCGACCGGTGTCGGCGGTGTCGACCGCATCCCGCCCAACAATCTCGAAGCCGAGATGGCCGTGATCGGATCGATCTTGGTCGATCGCGAGATGATGGCGACCGTCAGCGAAATTTTACAGCCGCAAGACTTTTATGCGCACGTCCACGAGTCGGTCTACACGGCGCTCGTGCAGCTCTACGAACGCGGCGAACCGCTCGATAAGGTCACGCTCGCTGAAGAACTGCGCCGTCGCAGTCTGCTCGAAAAGGTCGGCGGGATCGCATACTTGAGTTCGCTGATGGAGACGGTACCGACCGCCGCGTCGGCCGAGTACTACGCCAAGATCGTGCGTGAGAAGTCCACGCTGCGCGGCTTGATTCACGCCGGCACGGTGATCACCAAGATCGGCTTCGAGGATGAAGAGGACGTCGACGGCGCGCTCGATCGTAGCGAGCAGATCGTCTACGAGATCGGGCGACGGCAGCGCCGCGGCGAGTTCGTCCCGATCTATAAGTTGCTCAAAGGGACGTTCGAGCAGATCGACCGGCTCTATCACAGCCACGGCGATCGCACCGGTGTCACCTCGGGCTTCCGTGATATCGACGAGTACACCGCTGGGTTCCAGCCCGGCAACTTCATCATTCTCGCCGCGCGCCCCGCGATGGGCAAGACGTCGCTTGCGTTGACGATGGCCGTCGCTGCGGCGCGCGAGGCGCAGAAGCCGGTCGCATTTTTCTCGCTCGAAATGACGAGCGAAGAACTGGTCTCGCGCTTGCTCTCCGCCGAAGCCAAGATCGATTCGCAGAGTCTGCGCCGGGCCAAGATCAAGGATCACGAGTGGGAGAAGATCTCCGAGGGGATGAGCGTTCTCTCGCAGATTCCGATCTACATCGATGATTCCGGCTCGATCAGCGTGAGCGAGATTCGCAGCCGCTGCCGCCGGCTGCAGTCGGGCGAGGGTCTTGCGGCCGTCTTTATCGACTACTTACAGCTCGTTCGCCCCGGAACGCTATCGCGAAATCAGAATCGGAACGACGAACTCTCCGAGATCTGCCGCACGGTGAAGGCGACGGCCAAAGATCTGCAAGTTCCGATCATCGCGCTGGCGCAGCTCAACCGCGGTGTCGAGTCGCGCAACGATAAGCGTCCCATGCTTTCAGACTTGCGCGACTCCGGCGCGATCGAGCAGGAAGCCGACATGGTCAGCTTCTTGTACCGCGATGCGTACTACAATCCGGAGAGCGCGCCGGAACCCGATTTGACCGAGTTCATCATCGCCAAGCAGCGCAACGGTCCGACCGGCATGGTCAAGTTACGCTTCTTGAAAGAACACACGCTGTTCGTCCCGTATGGCGACAGCTCGCGCTACAGCGCACCGTAGTGTCCGGCGTGGCCGTTCGTAGTGCGGGCGAAGACGATCTTGCGCGGGTGGCGGCGTGGCTTGGCGAACGCAAAGTGCGCGTCGAGCCGCAGTCGTTGCGTGTTCGTTTGGCCGAGGACGACGGCGGGATTCTCGTGAGCGAACGCGCGACGCTCTCGTGGGCGCTCGACGGCGGGGCGCTGCACCTTTACGATCTCGCCGGCGAGATTGCCGAGTTCGGGGCGCTCGTTGCGGCCGCCGATGCAATCGCGCGCGCGCGGTTCGCGGCGGTGCTCACGGCCGCGCTCTACGAGGATGACGCGGCCGTCGACCAGCTACGCGCGATCGGCTTCGAAGGGGACTGGAGTGAAGGCGACGTTCGCGGGGGCAAAGCCGTGCGTGTGGTTTCGCTCGCGCGCGAGGTCAGCTAGGCTTCGCCTCTTCGGCGACCTCGTGAACCTCGGGATCGCCGATGCCGTGCTGTAGGTACGCGCGCGAGAGATGCACGTACTCGGGTCCCGCGATCTCGACCCAGCCGACCGCCGGGCCTTCGAGTTTCTTCTTGACCTGCGCCGGCGCGCCGGCCGCCAGAGTTTCGGGCGGAATCTTCGCGTTCGCAGCCACGACGCTGCCGGCACCGATCAAGGCGCGCCGGCCGACGGTCGAGCCGTTGAGGATCGTGGAGTTCGTTCCGATCAACGCGCCGTCTTCGATATGGCAGTCTTCGAGCATCGCGCAGTGCCCGATCGTCACGTCGTCGCCGATGAAGGTCGTATTGTGCTCGCCAACGTGAATGACCGCGTTATCTTGCACGTTGCTGCGCGCGCCGATATGAATGTGACCGTTGTCGGCGCGGATGACGGTGCCGAACCAAATGCTTGCTTCCTCGCCGACCTCGACGTCGCCGATCAGGACGGCGGTCGGGGCGACAAAAGCCGAGGGGTGAACCTTCGGGGCTTTGCCGTTATATTCGATGAACATGCACGCTCCTCGCCGAACCGGTGACGTCATGACTTTTCCGAACCGTGCGCGAGGACCCTGGTGAGTACTCACCGGCATCAAACGCCTTTGCGCGGTGTGAAAGCGACACCGCGTCCGAAGGCCGACGATCCCGCCTATTCAGCGGTCAACTATGCGTACGAAGGCAAGACCGGTCATATTCACGAGGTCGTTACGATCGACGGCCGCGAATTGGCGAAGGTCGGATTCGACGACAAGAAGATCGTTTATTACCTGCTCGACGATTTGGAACTCGACGCCGATGCCAAACGCGGCACTTTTCACGAGAGCGAATGAGCGAGCAGGCTGCAGGCCAGGAACCGCCCCAGCCCACGAGAAGAACCCCAGTCGCGCCGACGTAGCTCAGTTGGTAGAGCAGTTGTTTCGTAAATAACAGGTCGCCGGTTCGAGTCCGGCCGTCGGCTCCAGATGCTGAAGAATCCACCCCATGCGGGGTGGATTCTCCGTTCGACGGCTGTTGCTTCCTACTTGGCGGGGACGCGAATTTGGACGGGCGCAGATGACCCGAGCGTAACGACGTGCTTGTGCAGCCAAAACGGCGGAAGACAGCGAATGCCGGACTCGGAGGGCATCCGACATGGTCCGCCAGTTGCTCGTATTTTCGCTGCTTAGCGTTGTCTCGCCGAACGTCACCTTCCCGACGTCGCCGAACGTTCCGATCACGGGCCCGACTATCGTGGAGTTCGCGACTCCTACGAGCAACAGTGGCTTGTTGTTTATCACGACCGGTCCGGATCACGACCTCTGGTTCACGGAACAAAACACCAGCAAGATCGGAAAGGTCGTCTTGCCGTGAGGCGTTGCCCTTCGCACGGTTCTACGCGTGAGTCGATCGGGTCTGAATCGACTGTTCTTGCGGAGTAGGCATGCCGCATTGCTAAGCCCTGTTTAGTAGATAGCAGGTCGTCGGTTCGAGTCCGGCCGTCGGCTCCTCCGGGCGCGCGGTCAATAGCGCGTGATGACGTGGCTGTTCACCGGCTGAGTTGCGCCGTGCGGAAGGATCGGGTGAAAGACCCGCGTTCCGCTCGTGCAGTTGATGTACCGCCGGAACGCGCTGTCGCGAGGATCGTCGCAGAGGAGATAGTTGCGTTGCGGATCGTTGACCAGCACGCTGCGCATCGTGGCGACTTGTCCCGGCGAGTACCGCATCGGCCGCTTGCAGAGGAAGTAGCTCATCACGTTGCCTTTATCCGGTTGAAAGCGCAGCTTCACCGGACCGCGGTACGTCGTGTGCAGCGTGTACCCGCTCGCGTCGAGATCGATCGTCGCGCCGCTCGAGTCCTTGAGCGTTTTCGTCTGCGTCCGGCACATGTTGAGATTGTTGTCGGAGAAGAGGTGGGCGCCGGCATCGGGCCGCGTGTCGGAGACCGTGAAGCTCCACCCGCTCATCAGGTTCGAGCCGTCCGAAACGAGCGGCCCGTTTGGCGAGTCCCCGTCGTAGATTGCGATCGATCGTGACACGCCCGCGCGTGGCGTACCTTGATACCAACTCTGCAGCGCGCTCGGCGTCGAAAGGAAATCGTACGAGCCGGGGAACGTGTGCGGCAGGCCGAGATAGTGTCCGCCTTCGTGCGCGAGTTGCCCGAAGTTCTGATAGATGTACCAAGCATTGTTGGTAATACCGCAGCCGGAGCGGTCGGGTCCGAGCGGGCCGTTCCTCTGCCCAGGCTTCACGAGGTCCGTCCCTACGGTGGTCCCGCAGTAGACGGATGGCATGACCGTATAACTCGCGCTGCAAGCGCTCTCGGTGCCGGTCTTGCAATCCGTGCTTCCTTGCGGCACGTACGGGTTGTATGCAGTATAGCCATTGCCGGTGATACCGATGCCGCTGCCGGCCGGTCCGTAGGCGCGAAAAAGGACGATGATCTTGCCGGGATAGTGCGACGCCACTTTTGCGGCCGGGCCGTTCGAGTCGTGCGCGAGGTGGTTGACGGTCGTGTTTCGCACGCGCGCCAAATCAGCGCTCGCGTCGAAGTCGATCGCGATGTTCGCGCCGGAGAGGCGCAGCGACGAATTCCAGATGCGAATCCACTGACGAAGTTGCGCGAGGCTGAGAACGCCTGGGGNNTTGCCGGAACCGGCTGGCTGCCCAGTTGCGGGCCCGCTTGGGCCGAGCATGCAGCCGCGAGATTGAACCCGGCCCAGGCTGCGACGGCGAACGGGACGAGGCCCCGGATCACTTTGGCCTCACCGAAAGGTATGGCTTTGGAGCGAGGACTTCACAGTACTCAACGGTCATAGCACTTCCCCCGACGGCGCGTGCTCTTCTCGGTTCGTCGCCCCGGAGTTTCTGTCCCCGGCGGCCGGCTTAGCTGGCGCCGCCGGCGCTCCTGCCAGCCAATTACAAGGCTTATCCAAGGCAGAACGGCTATGATTCGATCATGAGTGACCGCCACTTCCTTCGCGTCTTTCTGTCGTTCCTCGCCTCGATCGTCGTGATCGCCGGCTGCGCCTATCTTGCGTACGGCGCGACCCGACTGACCTTCGCGTCGCTCGGCGAAGGCGAACGTTTCGCGCTGGATCTTGCAACGAACCCGAACCCCGCGCCAGGCTCGGCCGGTTCGAACGCGCTTCTTTCGATCGTCCGTCACGGCAATAACCTGGCCGTGCAGATCGATCGGAAAGACGCGGCCAGCGAAACGTTCAGCGGTTGGTGGCAGAAGGATGGAACCCTCGGGGTCCAGCTCGCCGACAAGAGCGACGCGACCCCGCTCGAGGTTCGCGATTTCAATCTTGTCGCCGGAGTTCTGGCCGGCGCGCCGTCCGTGCCCAAACTGAACGACACCTGGAAAGCGAATCTCGACGTCCCGTTTGCGGAGACGCAGACGCTCCGCATCGCGACGAACGTAACGGTGGTTGCCGTGAGGCCGGATGGCATCGATCTCCAGGCAATCGGGCGCGGGAAAGCGACGCTGAGCAATGGCAGCGGTGGGCGCGGCGGGCGCGGTGGCCGCGGTTCCGGCCTCCAAGGCATCGGCACCAACTTCCCCGGGAGTACGTTCCCGAGTAGGCGTGGGGGAAGCTTCGAGCGAGGCCACACGACCACGGTCGACGTTGCCGTTACCTTCGATTCACACTTTACTGCGGGGAGTTTAGTGGCGGCCAAGGGGATGATTCAAACGACCAGCGAGGGTCGAGACCATCCCGACGCGAGCGTTACCTGGACGTTGACGCCGCATCGTTAATCGGCCGTCGGCCAGAAAACAAAAAAAATCCGCCCCGGACAAGGGCGGATTTTTCAATTACCGAGTGCCTACTTGCACTTGATGAACTTGCCTTTGGTAGCGTAGTGGTGCCGCGTTTCCAGATTGCCAGATACGACTAACGATGCTTTACGGATTTTCGTTGTTCTCGTCGGCAACGCCGTCGGTGTCGTCTTCCACCAAGTCCGCTTCGGCTAAGTCCTCGTCGTCGGCTTCTACGTCAGGTGTCTCGCGCTCATTTTCCATGTTTGCTCCTCTATGCTCGTGTGCGGTCCTGCGCTCGTTCCCGTCGATTACGTCGGCGAAACCCTCGTAGTCGAATGTGCTCGCCGCCCGGCGACGCGCCACATCATTATATGTTTAGCGTCTTCGCACTCGACCTCGATCCGAGGGCGTATGCCGGAGGCATGACGCGCGATCAACTCTTCCTCGCGATCAAGGGACACATATTGGCCGAAGCGAGCGCTATCGGCACATACGCTAGGTAGGCCGCTGCACGACCGAGCGGACGCCTATCGCTTTTCGAAGCTAGGTTTGGGTATAACGTCAGTGCCCTTTTTTGAAAAGGAAGCTCGAAAGGCAGGCAACATGCGACGTTTCTTCATCAAAGCAGGTGTGCTGGCCGGCGCATTAGCGCTCATTATGCCGGTATGCTTGCCGGTCGCGGCACAAGCGCAACGCGCGCCGCTAATCACGTTTTACACGGGCTCCGATGAAGACGGCAGCGCGTGGCACTTCGACCGTTCCATCTCGGATACGATGGGTTACGATGGGGCCGGTCCGGTACGCTCGGTCGTCATCTTGGAAGGCACGTGGCGTCTCTGCAAAGAGGTCAACTACACCGGGTACTGCGTAACGCTCGGGCCCGGAGCGTACTCGGATTTCGATCGTACGCAATTCGCCGATCGCATCGTTTCAGTACAACTGATTCGAAGCGGAAGCTACGTCTATCGCGACAGCGGTAACTACTATCGCGATGCCAACGGTAACTACGTTCGCGTTCCGTACGGCGTCGGTGGTGACGCCTATGATGACGGTCCGCCACTCGCTCGCGTGACGCTGTTTGCCGGCGTCAACTTTGGCGGCCGCAGCATCGACTTCAACGGCACTATGAGAAACCTATTCGACAATAACTTCAACGATGTCGCGCAGTCGCTGATCATCCGCTCGGGCCGCTGGCAGTTGTGCGAGGATGCCGACTTCGGTGGACAATGCTTAGTCCTCGGGCGAGGCGAGTATCCCGACCTCGGCAACCAGGGCATGACGAACACGATCTCGTCGGTGCGACCGATCTAGCTGCAACGCGAAGTCAAATCAAAATCCCTCGGGCTCGGGCGGCTCGGGGGATTCTGCTTTTACGAACCTAGCGTAAGAAGTACATGGGATTCGGCAGCTTGAACGCGCGCTCGGCGTGCCCGCCGTCGAGATCGCTCCATTGATCGCCGATCGTCTCCAGGATTGTGTACCCCTTCGATTCGATATCCGCGCGCGCTCCGCTCTTGAACGGCACGACGGAGGGCGCTTTGTCCTCGACAGGCCGCAAGTACAGGCCGCTGATAGGATAGCCCGCATCGACCAGGTTCTTGCGCGTGAGTTCGGTCTGCGGAAGCCGGCGGCCGGTCACGAAGAAGACGGCGACGTTTTCCACTTGGGCGTGTCGCGCGAGCGCGAGGGTCGTGTCGATCGGCGCGAAGCCCTTCGAGGCATACGCGTCCCAAGAGATGCTGTCATAACCGAAGTCGTGCGTCGCCTCGTAGGTATACGTCGAGAGTGACGTGTCGTCGATGTCCAAGACGAGAGCCGGCTTCTTCGCGCCATCGCGCACGCGCTGGTCCATGTAGTGCTGCGCCTCGGCTTCGATCGCCGCAACTTCCGCGGCGAAGCTCCCGCCCTCGTAGTAGGCTTTGATCTCGTCCTTCATCTGAGAGAGGTTGCGGAGTTGCGAGGACGAGATCGCGACCATGCACGGCGGCGTGGCGCAAGTGGCGGGAATCGGTCCGGTCGTCTGGGCAAGCGCGACGGGTGCAGTCCACGTCGCGAGCATGCCAATAGCGAGGGCGGCGGCCAGAAGGCGAAGAGAGTTCATCATGCCCTCGGCTTTGCGGTGCCGCGCGGCCGGCCCTTTGCGCGGTTAGATGATACCGCGGCGCAGAGCGGTGACTGCGGCCTGCGTCCGGTCGGATGCCGAGAGCTTCTCGAGAATGTCACGAACGTGCCCTTTGACGGTGCCGAGACCGATGTGCAGCCGTTCGGCGATCTCGTTGTTGCCGATGCCGTCAGCGACGAGGCGTAATACGTCGATCTCGCGCGGCGTGAGAGGGGAATCGACGACCACGGGCGCGCGCGGTGCGAAGTGCTGCAAGACGACATGCGCGATGTTCGGATCGAAATATGCGCCGCCGCCGGCGACGATGCGGACGGCGGTGATGACGGTGGCTGGATCGGATGTCTTGACGCAGTACGCGTCGGCGCCGGCGGCAAGCGCGCCCAAGATCTCGTCGTCGAGATCGTGCATCGTCAGAATCACGACTTTCGACTTGACGCCGGCTGCACGAATGCGGCGCGTGAGTTCGACGCCGTCAAAGCCGGGTAAGCCAATGTCGATGACCGCGACTTGCGGCGCGAATGCAACGAGGCGGTCGTAGGCGCTCGGACCATCAGTCGCCTCAGCAACGACCTCAATGCCGCCGGCCGAACTCAGCGCGGTCTTTAGGCCGGAGCGCGTCAGAGCATGATCCTCGATCAGCATGACCGAGATCACGATGCGCGCGCGCCGCTGCCGGCTGCCGCACGTGGCAGACGCAACGTGAAGCGGCTACCGTGCGGTTCGCACGGCGCGTAGCCGATCGAGCCTGCGTGTCCTTCGATTATGCGGCGAGCGATGTAGAGGCCGAGGCCCGTTCCCGAGCCGGCTCCGCTCCGTCCGAAGCGCGCGAAGAGTGTCGGCCGAATCTCGGGCGGTACGCCGAACCCGTCGTCCTCGATTTCGATCATCACGGTGTTGCCTGCCGGCTTGACGCGAATGGCGACGCGACCGTTCTCGGGTGTGGAACTGACCGCGTTCGCCAGCAGATTGACGAACGCGCGCCTCAGTTCGCTGGAGTCGGCGGGCACTATCGCCGCTTCCTCACCCGCCGTCACGGTAACCTGGAGACGGTGCGAACTCGACAGAGGCTCCAACTGTTGCGCGACATCGCGTGCGAGCCCTGCGACGTCAACAGGATCCCGACGCGCCGATTGTTCGCCCGATTCGTACCGGGCGACCAGAAGCAGCGTTTCGGCCAGGCGCTGCAACTCGTCATTCGCGACGACGCTGTGGTCGAGGATCTCGCGATATTCCGGCGACACCGGTCCGTACGCCCCGTCGCGCGCTTGGCGCAAGGTCAAGCCGGCCGCCGCGAGCGGCGTACGCAGGTCGTGCGAGAGCGCGTAGACCAGATCGCGAATCACGCCGCTGCGCAGCGCGAGCGCTTCATTCTTTTGCGCCAACGCGGCGAACGTCGCGGCCTGCGCCAGCGCCAGCGCGGCTTGATCGGCGAAAGCTCGTAGCAGCGCATCTTCGGATTCTTCGAACGGCTGCGTTGAGTGCGATATCAGCAGCACGCCGAATGCTACTTCGCGTTCGCGCAGCGGGGCGATTCGCGCGCTCTGCGCGCCGAGGCGATCCAGGAGTAAGCGTCCGAGCGGGTCGCCGCGATCGACGGCGATGGTCCGGCGGTCGTGCTTCGCGCGCGAGAGCAGCGAGATGACCTCCGCCGGCGGCCGCAGGTTGTCGACTTCGATTTCATTCGAACTCGCTTCGAGTGAAAAGTGCGCGGCAACATCGCCGGCTTGATCGAAGGCATAGAAGTCCGCGCGCTGCGCACCGAACAGATTGGCCGCCTCGCGGACGATCGCGCGCTGGATGATCTCCGCGCTCATCGAGGCGCGTAACGCCTCAATCGCGAGCCGCAAAGCAACTTGGCCACGCGTCTGCGCCTCGCGAGCGGCCAATTCGCCGCCTCGGGCGCCGACGCGGTGAATCCAGAGCCCGAGCGCGCCGACGAGGACGATCGAAAGCGCCGCCAGTAGGCGATCCGCGATGCCGATCGCATCCCAGCGGTACCCCGCCTGGGCGCCATTGACGTACCCCGCGATGGCGTTGGCGGCGAGTGCGACGACGATCAGGGTCGTCGTCAGGCGGCGTCGTCCCGCGAACGTGCTCAGCACGATCGGGATATTGAGTAAGATCGCGACGACCAGCAACTGCGGCGTAACGAGGTCGACGATCCAAGCGCCCAGCAGGAGCGCGACGCAGAGCGCCGGGATCCAGCGTTGCTTCACGCTCATCGCATTCGGTTGGGTGAGCCGCCGCCCTGCGGCGAAGGAGAGCAGGTATGCACGCGCGCGACGATGCCCGGCCCGATGCCGAGGAACTGCTCCGCGAACTCGGTATCCACGTCCGGCTGACGGTTTATCTCGCGAGCGCGCCCGGCGCCGGTAAGACGCGGCGCCTCCTCCAAGAGGCGCGTGCGCTCCAGCAATCGGGGATCCGCGTTGCGATCGGATGGATCGAGACGAAAGGCAGGCCCGATCTCGACGCGCTGCTCGAGGGTTTGCCCGTCATTCCGCCGCGCAAGGTCGGGATCGGCGAGGCCGAGTTCACCGATTTCGACTACGACGCGGCTGTCGCGTCCGCGCCGACGGCGATCGTCCTCGACGAACTGGCGCATACCAACCTTGCCGGCGGGACGCATGCGAAACGGTGGCAGGACGCGCTCGCGTTGCGCGACGCCGGCATCAGCGTTCTCGGCGCGCTGAATGTTGCGCACTTGGAGACGGTGGCGCCTCTCGCCGAAGTGGCTACAGGCCATCCGATCCGTGAGATCGTGCCGATCGCGTTCCTCCAGAAAGCCGATCAAGTCGTCGCGCTCGACGTTTCGCCGGCGGTACTCGCGTCGCGCGTTCGCGCGGGCGCCATCGTGGACAACGACGATATCGATCGCGCCCTGAGCAGCTCGTTCCGTCCGCAGACGCTGCACGTCCTGCGCGAACTCCTGTTTCGCACGCTCGACGATCTGACGGGTCCTGAATTGAGCCCAAACAAGATCTCGACTGCGCTCGGCATCATCACCGCCGACGGAGATCCGGCGGTCTTCGTGCGTAAGATGGCGGCGCTCGCCGCCGCGCTCGACCTCTCGCTGGAATTGGCGCCGGCGCAGGATGTGAAGCTCGCCGGAGTGGAGATTTTGGCGCGCGACGTCAATGCGCAATCCCTCGACATTCCGTTCAAAGATCGAGTGCCGCATCTTGCCGATGTCAAAGCCACGCTTGTCGGGGTTGCTCGCGGCGCGCTGGCCGTGCGCATGGCGAGCGGCGCCATCGACCGCGAACTCTTTATCGCCGATCCCGATACGGTCGCCGCCGTTCACGCCACGGGCTTTGACGCTCGCCACCCGTACGCGCGGACGATCGGCGACCGCTTGCGCATCGGCTATGGAAAATTGACGGTCTATCTCGGCGCGGCCGCAGGCTGCGGGAAGACCTACGCGATGCTCG
>PLDY01000156.1 GCA_003136895.1 Candidatus Erabacter solicola
CTGCCGGCGCCGCGCTCGCAGCGGTCGCGGCAAACGTGACAGCCGCGAGAACTGCGGCGGCCAATCGGCGATCCCACCCACGGTGCATCGGTCTCTCCTCCAGGCTACGGATGCAGGTTCGGCACCATGACGGGCGGCACGGAACCCAGCTTGCTGACGTCGACTTGGTTTCGGGTCAGGATATTTCCCGTCACGCGGTCCAATTCGACCAGCGCCTTCTGGAGGTCCGNNCTGCGCCTGCACCTCGCGGCCGCGCTGCGTCGCGAGGGCGACCTGGCGTTGCAGAACCAAGAACGTCGTCGACTGACCGGCGTGGAACTTGCGCAGTTCGCTGGCCGCGACTTGTTCGGCCGCTTCGCGCGCGGCTTGCGCCGCGACGACGCGCGAGCGCGCGCTGCGGTACGATTGCAACGCGCTCCGGGCTTCGATCTGAAGCCGCTGAATCAAAGCGACCTCGGCGGTCCCAAGTTGCGCGCGCTGTTCGAGCGCGGCTTGATACGTCCCGAGCGCCGCACGATTGCGCAGCGGGAAGCCGATCGTCGCCGTGATTCCGTACTGGGGATACCGGCCGGCGAGCGAACTCGCATAGGCTTGGCCGAGCCCGCCGATCGTGTAGCCGGGCAACGCGCCGGACGAAAAGACCAGCGGCTGCAGCGGCGTCTGTCCCGGTAACGAGTTCGCGTTCACGCGCGCGATCAATTGGTTGATCGCCGCGACCTGCTGGCCCGATTGCGCCAGGAACGAACTCGGATCCACCGCCATCGGCGTACCGGCGAAGCCGTTCTCGGTCACGCCGAGATTCAGGTCCACTTGCGGCTTGGTCTGTTCGCGCGCGTAGCGTACGCTCACGTCCGCGTTGCGGATCGTCTCGCGCAGCTGCCAGATCTCCGGACGGCCGCGTAACGCCGCGATGATGACGTCATCCAACTTGGGCTCCGGCGGAACGTCTAGAGCGGTCGACGTCGGCACGAGATTCGCAGTCCAAACCGGATCGACCGGATTGTTGAGAATCAAAGCCTTGAGTTGGTTCTGCAGGCGCGAGACGTTTTGGATCGCCGAAAAGACATCGTCCTGAAATGCGCTGACTTGGGCATCCGCCTCGAGCACGTCGACCGGCGCCGAGACGCCTTGGCGCACGAGCCGGGCGTTACTCTCGCTCTGCGCCTTCGCCTGACGCAAGGCATCCTCTTGAATCGCAACGTTCTTCCAGGCCGCTAGCAAATCGTAGTAGGCATCGACGACGCCGGCGACCGTATTCGATGCCGTCACGAGCGCCGTGTCCGTCGAAAGGTCAGCGTTGATCTTCGTTAACGCGAGCTGACGCCGCGCTTCATCGTAGCCCGCGCCGCGCACCAACGGTTGCGTGTACATGAGCGAGAGCGCGGTCTGGTAGTACGGATTGTAGCCGTTGACCGTGGTGTTGTTGTCGATGCGCGTCGCCGATGTGCTTGCGTTGAAATGGCCGCCCGTGGTGGTCAAGCCGCCGATCTGGGCGTTGACGCCGACGGTCGTCTGCTGCGCCGGCGCGCCGCCCGGCCCCGACTGGAACGGACTGATCGCCGGAATCTGGGCGTACGAGAGATTGGGCGCGATCGTGAACTGCAGATCGTAGGCGCCCTCGGCCGCGATGATTTGGTAGCCGGCGATGCGGCGATTCGATTGCGCCAGCCCGAGATCGGTGTTGCGCGCGAGCGCCATGCCGATGGCGTCGGCCAGCGAGATCCCGACGAACGGTCCGGCGGTCCCGACCAGATCGCCCGAGGGCGGCGCCACATCGCGCATCGGCGCGGCCGAGATCGCCGGCACGGGCGGCAAGACGAGACCGGGCGTCGCGGATGGCAACGGTGACGGCGGCGGCGACGCCGGTGCGCCGGCGAAAGCGAAGGTAAGCGATAGCAAGGCGAGCACGATGATTCTCCTGTTATTCGGCGGCGACGAGCGCCGTTGACTTCGGACGTCGTAAGATGAAAGCGAGCGGGGCGAGCCCGATCGAGACGATGGCGACGAAACGCGCCGTGTCGGCGTAGGACAGCACCGCAGCCTGCCCATTGACGAGAGCATTCAATCTGATCGCGAGGCGTTGCGGCCCGAGGTCGCCGCTTCGCTGCACGAATTGCTCGACGGCCGCGGAGTGCAAGGTGACGGTCGAGGCAAGTTCGGTATGATGGACCGCATTCGAGCGAGCCAAGATCGTCACCAACACTGCAATCGCGATGCTCCCGCCAATCTGTCGCGCCAAGTTGAAGAACGCGGCGGCGGCCGGGATATCGCGCGGTTGCGGCGAGCCGAGCACCGTGATCGTCAGCGGCACGAAGATCTGCGACAAACCCAGACCGCTCAGCGCGAGCGGCCAAAAGAATGTCCAGAACTCCGAGCCCGTCGTCGTGACGTTGGCCAGCATGAAGTTCGAAATGCCGATGAAGAAAAAGCCGGAGGCGACGAGCCAGCGCTGATCGACGAGGTTGCGCCCCGAGACAAACGCCGAGAGCGGTGTGAACAGCATGACCGCGACCGCGCGGAAGACGAGCAACTCGCCCGAGAGCGTCGCCGTGAAACCGAGCGAGCCTTGCACGTACTGCGGAATGATCAGGACGCTTCCGTACAAGCTGATGCCGAGAACCATGCCGAGGATACTTCCCGCCGAGACCGAGCGATAGCGCAGCACGCTGAAGTTGACGATTGGAGACTTGCTGCGCAGTTCCCAGAACACGAACGCGACCAGCCCGAGCACGGCCGTAGCCGCGCACGTCACGATCGAACCGTCGTCGAACCAGTCCTTCTGCTGCCCTTGATCGAGCACGTATTGCAGCGAGCCGACGCCGACTGCGAGCAGCGCTAGACCGATGGCATCGAGCCGTAACTTGCTGGGCCGTTGCGGATTGCGCAGCATGAACAGCACGATCAGCACTGCCAGAATGCCGAGCGGCACGTTGATGAAGAACGCCCAGCGCCACGAAAGTTGATCGGTGATGATGCCGCCGAGCGTCGGCCCGACCGTCGGACCGACGATGACCCCCATCGCGAAGATGCCGGCGGCCATGCCCTGCTTATCTTGCGGATAGGTCTCGCGAAGAATCGCTTGCGAGGTCGAGATCAAACCGCCGCCACCCAAGCCTTGCAGGATGCGCCAGAAAACCAGTTCTTCGAGCGAGCCCGAGAGGCCACACATGATCGACGCCGCGATGAAGAGCAGGATCGAGGCCGCGTAGTACTGACGCCGTCCGAAGCGCAGCTGCAACCATGGCGTGATTGGGATGACGATGACGTTCGCGATGATGTAGCCCGTGCCGATCCAAGCCGCTTGATCGATGCTCGCGCCGAAGTTGCCTTGAATGTTCGGCAAGGCAACGTTGACGATCGTGACGTCGACGATCTCGAGCAAGGTCGCGGTCACGATGGCGAGCGTGATCAGCGACCGGCGCCAGCCGTATTCGACGACGTCGCGCGATTCGGACGCCGGATTGGACGTCATCGCCCGGCTACTTGACCTTGACGGAGGTTTCGACCGACATGCCGGGGCGCAGCGGATAGGCCGGGTCCGGGTTGTCGAAGATGATGCGCACCGGAACGCGCTGCGTCACCTTCACGAAGTTGCCGGTCGCGTTCTGTGCGGGAACGAGGCTGAAGCGGTTCTGCGACGCCGGTGAGATCGTCTGAACGTGTCCGGTGAACTTCACGCCCTTGTAGGCGTCGACGCCGATATCGACCTGTTGCCCCGCGTGCATCTTGCCGAGTTGGGTCTCCTTGAAATTGGAGGTAACGTAGATTTGCTTCGCCGGCACGACCGTCATGAGCGACTCGCCCGCAGCGACCGTCTTTCCGGCCTCGACGTTCTTCGCGCCGATGTAGCCGTCGATCGGCGAGCGGATCTGCGTGTACGAAAGTTGATCTTGCGCGGTCTTGAGCTGCGCGACCGCCGTGGCGATTTGAGCTCCGGCAGCATCGGCCTGCGCCTGCTGCGCCGAGACGCGGCTCGGCGAACTCGATTCCGCCAAGTGCCCCTGAGCCGTCGTCAGAGTGCCTTCCTGCTGACCGATCGTAGCTTGCGTGCCGCTGGTCGAGTAGCGCTGGGCCGTCAGCTTCTCTTGCGCCGAACTGAATTGGGCCGAGGCGGCGACGACGTTGGCCTGTGCTTGCGCGTAGGTCGAAACCGCGGCCTCATACTCGGCGCGCGCGGCGTCGACTTGCGACTGCGAGACGTCGCCGGTGCGCGCCAGCGACTGCATCCGGTTGAGATCCGCTTGTGTCTTGAGCAGATTCTGATGCGCGCCAGGCAGCGCGTCCTTGGCGGCCGCCAACTGCGCGTTCGCCGCCGTTACGCCTGCCTGCGCGACCGCGATTTGCTGTTGCGCCGACTCGGCGTTGGCCGAGGCGCTTTGAACTTGGGCTTGGGCTTGATCGATCGCGCCCGCGTTCTCCTGGTTCTGCGCGTTTTGCGTATCGCGGATCAGCGTGACGTTGGCCTCGGCCGCGCGCGCCTGCGCGAGCATAGCGTCGCGGTTGGCCTGCGCCTGCAGCACGCGTTCGCGCTCGTCGCGATCGTCGAGTTGGATCAACAGTTGTCCGCGCTTGACCTGCTGGTTCGTGTCGACCAGGAGCCGGTCGACGCGTTCGGAGATTTTGCTCGTCACATCGACTTGATCGGCATCGATCTGCGCGTCGTCGGTCGTCTCGTGCGTCAACGAATAGGAGAAATATTTGATCCCGAAGATCAGAACGATCACGGCGGCGATGACGCCAACGACGATCAGAACCGTACGTCGCGCGGGCGACAGGCCTCGCTCGCCGGCGGAGGCTATAGGTGGATGCGTCGTTTCCATTATCGTGCTCGTGCTCCGTTGAGAAAAATGTCGACCATCGTAGCGATGGCCTGATCGGGCGAGACATCGGGGGCGGTCCAAAGCTTACGCGCCATGACGTAGGCGAAAAAGAACGACATGAAGATGCGCGCCAGCATCTCGGGATTGCCGTGCAGTTCGCCGGCGTCGACCTTCTCTTGCATGTACCCCTTGAGCGCGGCGCGGGCCGCGGCTTGCGCTTGCCACGCGCACGTACTCCCCTCGGGGTTGGTGAACTCTTCGGCCATGCTGACCTTGATCAAGTCTTCTTTGCGTTTGAGCTGCTCGATCGCCCCTGCGCCCAGTCGGCGCAACTGCTCCTCGATCGGACCTGCCGCGCGCACCTCATCGAGCAGCGCCGGCAGCGCAGGGGAGGCTGAAAAGTGATCGAGCATCGCTGAAAGCAGATGGCCCTTCGTTCCGAAATGCCGGAAGAGCGTCGCTTCGTTGACGCCGGCGCGGTCGGCGACCTCACGCGTCGTCGTGCCACGGCTTCCCCGCTCGGCATAGACTTCGCGCGCCGCCCCGAGAATTCGCAGCCGCGTCTCCTCGACGCCGGCCTTGACCGGCACGTCCATCGGCTTCAACACGCTACTGCTTCCCTTTTGTGAAGACCGCATCGTCGATCGCGACGTTCGTGCGGTAGTCGTCGTAGCGGCCTTCGGCGCTCGCGTGCATGAACGGAATCCGAATCGTTGCATGCTGCGTCGCCAGGAGACTGAACGATCCGACCGCTTTGTAATCCTGCGACATCGAGATATACCCGCCGTCGTAGTAGTACCACTCCATCTCATCGATGTGCCAACTCGCGGGGTCGATTGCGACGTCTTGATGATCGATGCGTCCGCGAATCTTGAGCGTCAAGCGGAGCAGGATATCGTCGTGCCCGGCGATGCTTTTCCGTCCCGCGACGGCAACGTTGAAACGCCGCGCCCAATTCGTGGGATCGTCGATGTCGGAGTAGACCCTGTCGAAGCCCTGAGCGTAGGGCGGCACTTTATCGAAGACGACCTCAAAATTATCGGGGCGCTTGAAATACGTCGTACCCGCGAGATGCTGTGCCACATACGGAAAACTCCGCAATTGCAGATCGACGCTCAGGCGCGCGCGGTAGCTGCGCATCTCCGGATTCTGGTGGGCGACGCGTTGGACGATCTGGTCCGCGTTGAGGTCGCTCGCGACTGCCGTCGAGGTCGCGTAGGGAAGCGCGAGACCGAGCAACCCGGCGATGAGAATCCCCAGTATCGGCGCGCGCTGACGGCGCACGTGCGCGACCGGCACGATGGGCGCGATCGGCGCCGCCGATTCGCCCGGCGCGACGATCGCAAAGACCTTATCGAGCGCGGTGACGCGGAGCGTATCGAGAAGAGTCTTGCGGCTGGCCGATAGAGTAACGGCAGCCCCGAGCGCACGCACGTCACGAAGGACCTTGATCAACGTGGAGATCACCGCCGAATCGAGCACGACGACGTCATCGAGATCGATGCTCAGCCGGCGCGCGCCGGCGGCGGCTGCGGCCACCACGCTCGCATGCAGTTCCGCCAAAGCGCTCGGGGTCATCGGCCCTTTCAAAGGAAAGGAAAGGCTGGCTGAGTCTACGGCCACAGACGGGATGCTCCATGAATGTAAGTGAGTGCTTGCATGCCTACGATAGCATCTCGCATACCCAGATGCAAGTACCCACTTGCATCTGACGCTAAACGCCGAGCTGCTTGCGACGCTCGCGGCTGAGGCTCGCCTGACCTCGGCCTCGATCGTGTTGCGCTCCCTTGCCGGGACGACACCTCCCTTCGAGCTCAGCCTCGACCCGGCGGCGGCGCTCACACCGGCCAGCATGATCAAGCTGCCGATCGCGGCGGCCGTAGCCAGCCTATGGCTCGGAGGCGTCAACCGTCCCGAGGAGCGCGTCGCCGTCCGCGATGCGAACATGACCCTCAACGACGCGCCCTCGCCGCTTGTACCCGGATATGCGGCCCGGCTCGACGAGTTGGCCTGGCTTATGCTCACGCGCTCCGACAACGTCGCCACCAACGTCCTGATCGATGTCGTCGGACGCGGACGGGCCACTACGCTCGCGCGCGAGTGGGGTCTGGGCGGCACGGCGATCCGGCGGAAACTTTCCGGCAGTCTTCCGCTCATCGCCGACCCCGAAGCGACGGGGCGCAACGCGCATCCGGCGGCCGACGCCGCGCTCTTGCTCGCGCGCATCGTCGAGGAGACGCTGCCGGGCTATGCCTGGCTGCGCGATGCCTTAGCCGCGCAAGAATGGAACACCAAATTGACGCGAGGCCTCGAGCCCGGCGACCGGTTCGCCCACAAGACCGGCGATACGGACGAAGTCTCGCACGACGGCGGCATTCTCGAACTCACGGGAGGCGGCCGTTACGTCCTCGTAGTCTATACCGCGCTGCCGTCATCGCCGGAACACGACGCGCGCTTCGGCCGCTTTATGCGGACGCTTCGTCCGCACTTGCTTCCTCGCTCGACCAACGGAGTCTAGGATGAACAGAATCACGGCTTCAGCGCTGGCACTCATCGCCGTCGTCGCGCTCGCCGGGGCAGCCGGAAAGAGCGTGCACGTCGGCGTCATCGCCGATGTCACGGGCGGCGCCGCCGTCTACGGCACGCCGCAGAAGAACGCGTACGATCTCGCCAACGAAGACGTCAAGTCGGGCAAGATTGACGTCGGCGGCGCGAACCTCGTCTTCGACGTGCAGGACGCGGCAACCGACGGCGCACAGGTCGTCAACCTGATGCAGAAGTTCAGCACCGACGGAGCGACGCCGATCGTCCTCGGTCCGACGCTCTCGGGTGAAGCCTTCCGCGCATTCCCGATCGCAAAGAACGCAAACCTGCCCGTCATGGGCACGTCGACGACCGCTGAGGGCGTCACCGCGATCGGACCGTCCGTCTTTCGCGATTCGCTCGCTGAATCGCAGGTCATTCCTACGACCGTCAAGCGCACGCACGACAAGTGGCACTACAAGACCGCAGCGATCATCTTCGGCGACGACAACGCGTTCACAAAAACTGACGGCGACATCTTCGCGCGCGAACTCAAAGCCGCCGGCGTCGACCTGGTCGATACCGAGACGTTCCATATCAAGGACACCGATTTCCAGCCCGCGCTGACGCGCATCGAGTCAAAGCATCCCGACGTGATCGCGATCGGCGCGCTCTTTCCCGAAGCGACGAAGATCATCCAGCAGGCCGGCAAGCTCGGGATCAAGGCGCGCATGATGGGCGGCAACGGCCTGAACTCCCCCGAGATGTACGCCGTCGCCGGCCCGGCCGCGCAAGGCACCGTCGTCGGCGCCGCCTGGTTCTCCGGCGCGAAGTATCCGTCGAATCTCGATTTCGTCAAGCGCTACACGGCGAAATACGGCAAGGGTCCCGACCAGTTCGCGGCCCAGTCGTACGCCGCTGCGCAGATCATCGCGACGCTCGTCAAGGGCGGCGCAACCACCAAAGACGAGATGGCCGCCGGTCTGCGAAGCGCTCGCGTCATTCAGACCGTCCTCGGACCGATCGGTTTCGATCAGAATCGCGACGTCAAGTCGTCACCCGTGATCCTCTCGATCGTTAAAGACGGATTCGCGTACTTTCATTAGCCCGGCGCTTCGTCAGCTAAGATGATCGCGCAGCAACTCCTCAACGGCCTGTTCCTCGGCGCGGTGTACTCGCTCTTTGCGGTCGGCTACACGCTCGTCTTCGGCGTGCTCGACATCCTGAACTTGGCGCACGCGGCGATCTTCACGGCGGCAGCCTTTACGGCGTTCTCGCTCTCGATGGCGGGAGTTCCCTTGCCGCTGGCGTTGATCGCCGCCGCGATCGTGGCCGGAATCATGGGGATTCTGCTCGATCGCGTTGCTTTCGCGCCGCTGCGCGCACGCAACGCCGGGACGCTCGTGCCGCTGATCTCCTCGATCGGCGTCGCCATCGTCATCGGCGCGGTGTTGCGCGGCATCTACGGAATCGACGAACGTCATTTCACGACCGGCGGACTCGACACCGCGCCCGCGATCCACGCCGGCCCGCTGACGTTCACCATCGTCGAGCTCACGATCTTCCTGTCCGCAATCGCGCTGATGCTCGTGCTGAGCTGGGTCCTGCGCTCGACTTCCCTCGGGCGCCGCATTCGCGCGGTCGGACAAGACCGCATCGCAGCGGCGCTGCTCGGCATCAACCTCGAAGCGACGGTGGCGGCGACGTTCTTCATCGCCTCCGCGCTCGGCGGCGCGGCCGGCGTGCTCACCGCCCTGCGCTACGACAGCATCACGCTGGACATGGGCGGCCCGATCGAACTCAAGGGACTTGCCGTCATTATTCTCGGCGGCATGGGCAGCGTTACGGGCGCGGTCATCGGCGGATTCATCTTGGGTGCGGTGGAGACGCTCGCGGTCGTCTTCGGACTCTCGGCTTGGCGCGACGCGATCCTCTTCGGCGTGATGTTCGTGCTACTCGTCGCGCGGCCGACCGGTCTCTTCGGCAAGCGCGCGTTGCGCGCCGCCTAGGGCGCCGTGAGCGCGCTCCTCGACTTCTACGCGAAGCACTCCCGGCTGATCGATCAAATCGGCGTCAACGCAATCCTCGCGCTCTCGCTCTCGGTCTCGCTGCAAGCCGGTCAGCTCGCGCTCGCCCAGGCCGCATTCATGGGCATCGCCGCGTACGTTTCGGCAATTCTCGCGCTGAACGCGCACTGGCCGCTACCGGCGACCATCCTGACGGCCGCGATCGTCTCGAGCGTCGTCGCGGCCCTGCTGGCGTATCCGGTGCGCGGGTTGCGCGGCGTCTTTCTCGCGATTGCAACGATCGGCTTCGCTGAGATCGTGCGCGTCATCGCGAACAACTTGGCGATCACCGGCGGCGCCGAAGGCTTGAGCGGAATCCCGAACGACGCGACGACGCCGGTCATCTACGGTTCGCTCGCGATCGTCGCGGCAGCGCTGTTCGTTCTCTCGCGCACGAAGTTCGCGCTCGCCGTTGCGCTCGTGCGCGAGGACGAGCACGCGGCGCGCGGCGTCGGCGTCGACGTCGGCGCCATTCGCACGTACTCGCTCGCCTTGGGCGGCGCGATCGCCGGGCTCGCCGGAGCGCTCTATGCGCATGCATCGTTCTTCATAACGCCGGCCGACTTCGGTTTCGCCGAGATGGAAAAGATTCTGGTCTGGTGCGTCGTCGGCGGCGTCACCAGTCCTGCGGGCGCCGTCCTCGGCGCGACGACGCTCTCGATCTTGCCGGAAGCGATCCGCTTTCTTGCGGACTATCGCGAGATCTTCAACGGCATCATTCTGCTCGGCGTGATCCTGTTCGCGCCGGGCGGCCTCGCCTCACTTTGGCGCCGCCGCGCGGTCCGTCCGTGAGCCTGGTGCTCGAGAACGTCGGCGTGCGCTACGGCGGCGTCAGCGCGCTGGCCGGCGTGAGCTTGAGCGTTCCGCCGGCCGGCATCGTCGGGCTGATTGGCCCCAACGGCGCGGGAAAGACGACGCTGCTCAACGCGATCACGGGCGTCGTGCGGCCGAACTCCGGCACGATCGCGCTGGACGCCACGCGTCTCGACCGTCTTCCGATGCACCGCGTCGCACGCGCCGGCATCGCGCGAACCTATCAAAACATCCGGCTCTTCGGCGCGCTCCCCGTTGGGGACAACGTCCGCGCCGGCGCCTTCGGGCGCGCCGGCTTGCTCTCCGATGACGAGGTCCGCGCGCTCCTAGCGCAAGCGCTCGTCCAGGCTGGCGACCTTCGGCGGCGCGCCGATTCGCTCGCGTATGGCGAGCAGCGCCGCCTCGAGATCGCTCGCGCGCTCGCCGCTCGGCCGCAGATCCTCTTGCTCGACGAACCGGCCGCCGGAATGAATCCGCGCGAGAGCGCCGAGTTGCGCGCGCTGATCCGCGAGATCGCGCGAAGCGGAACCGGCGTTCTGCTGGTCGAGCACGATATGTCGCTCGTCACGGCGGTCTGCGATCACGTCGTCGTTCTCAACTTCGGCGAGGTCATCGCCGAAGGAACCTCGGCCGCCGTCTTGCGCGACCCGGCGGTGATCGAAGCGTACTTGGGAAGCTCGGCCTGATGGCGTTGCTCGAAGTCGACGGCCTCAAAGCCGGTTACGGCCGCATCGAGATCCTGCACGGTATCTCGCTGCGGGTCGAGCCGCATATGCTCTGCGCGATCGTCGGGGCGAACGGCGCCGGCAAGACGACGCTCCTGCTGACGCTCTCCCGTCTCTTGCCGGTGCGCGACGGCCGCATCCTCTTCGACGGGCGCGAGATCACGCGCACCGCCTCGCATACCGTCGTCCGGGCCGGCTTGCTTCACGTTCCCGAGGGCCGCCGCATGCTCGCCGAGATGACCGTTCAGGAGAACCTCCTCGTCGCCGCCGCGGCACGCAAGGGCGGCTCCGCGCCGGCGGATCTCGACGCGATCTACGCGCGCTTTCCAATTCTCGGCGAGCGGCGCGCCCTGCCGGCCGGCTCGCTCTCGGGCGGGGAACAGCAGATGCTGGCGATCGCGCGCGCGCTGATCATGCAACCCAAGATGCTGCTGCTCGACGAGCCCTCGATGGGTCTCTCCCCAAAACTCGTCGAGCAGATCTTCGCGATCATCGCCGAAGAACGCGCCCGCGGCACGACAATTCTCTTAGTCGAGCAAAACGCGCGCAAGGCGCTGGCGATCGCCGACTACGCCTACGTCCTCGAACGCGGCACGATCGCCGTCGAAGGCAAAGGCGGCGACCTTCTCGACCGCGAGGAGATCACCGCCGCCTACTTGGGCGAGTCGTCCGCTACTGGCCCTGCCAGTCCGTGAAGGCGGCCGGGCTCGCGTAGGGCGGGCCTGCTTCGAGGACGATGACGCTATGCCCGAGCAGTTCGATCTTGCGCGGGTCGCCTGCATACGCGTGGCCGTTCAAGAACGCGTGGAGTTGGCCGCGGGCGAACGTGGCCGAGGCGAGGCGCGTCGCGCTGAGCGGCTGGCCCCAGATATCGAAGAACTCGCCGAGCGTGAACGTTTGGAACTTCGGCGACTCGATATGGATGAGCCCGTCCGGAGAGTGCGTGTGAATCCAGTAGAGGCACTCGCCCGCGAGCGGCCGCCCGATGTCGCTCGGAATCGTCATCGGCCTGCCGTGGTCGAAGAGCGCCAGGTGCTGGTGGATGTGGAAGACCGAACCCTCGGCGCGGTCGCAGGTGATGCCGCCGATTGCCGGCGTCCCCGAAGGATCGGCCGCAACGGCGCTCGCGCCGGCGAGCGTAAGTACCAGAATTGCGGCGCCGGCGCCGGCGGACAGAATGCGAATCGCGTTCAAAGAAAATCTCGCTCCTGTGAGTATGCGGTGGATTTCGGCGAATAAACGTAATTTCTTGTGGAATCGTTGTGAGTTGAGGGTTTAGCCTCTTGCAGCGCTGTTTTGGCTTTGTTACCATCAACTCACTTCAGCAATGGAGTGTGGTGAACGTGACACCGCGGTCGATTTTGAAGGGAACACCGCTTCGC
>PLDY01000151.1 GCA_003136895.1 Candidatus Erabacter solicola
AGTGCAACAGGCCTACCGGCAGCGCTTCAACCTCGAGTGGCTAAAGCCGGCGCCGATGAACGATAGCCAGGCACTCGCGACTACGCGAGCGATTTCGCAACGCTACGGGATTCGCACGCTCAGCGATTTGAGCAAAGCCGCTCCCCAGTTACGGCTCGGCGCGGTTCCGGAGTTCACCAAGCGCGAGGATGCGCTGCCCGGGCTGCAGCGCGCGTACGGCGGTTTTCGCTTCAAAGACATCAAGCTGTTCGATATCGGCCTGAAATATAAAGCCCTCGAGACAGGCCAGGTCGACGTCGTCGTCGCTTTCGGAACCGACGGACAGATTCAAGCCGACAACCTCGTTGTCTTCGTCGACGATAAACACTTCTGGCCGGCGTACCAAGTCGCTCCGGTCGTGCGGCGCGCGACGCTCGACCGCTATCCGCCGATCGAGAAGTATCTCGATGCGCTCGCGCCCCACCTGACCGACAACGTGATGCGCGCGCTCAACTTCAACGTCGACGGCGCGAAGCAAGAACCGGCCGACGTCGCGCGCCAATTCCTCACGGTCCGCGGCTTGGTGTGACGGCAACGCAACGCAACGACACGCTTGGGGCGAGCGTCGGCATTCGCGACGTCGCCGTGCGCTATCCCGGCACGACTCACGACGCGGTCGCGGGCGTCAGCCTCGACGTGCCGGCCGGCGCACTCGTCGTCTTGCTGGGACCGTCGGGATGCGGCAAGAGCACGCTGCTACGCACGATCAACCGGCTCGTCGTTCCGCAGCGAGGAAGCGTCGAGGTCGATGGACGCGATGTTGCGGAGGGCGCGCCCGAAGCGCTGCGGCGCGGTATCGGCTACGTGATTCAGGCGGTCGGGCTCTTTCCTCATCTCAGCGTAGCGCAGAATATCGCGGTCGTTCCGGAACTGCTCGGTTGGGAAACGGCTGCAATCGTTGCACGGGTGGACGAACTTTTGGGGCTGGTGAGACTCGACCCGGAGCGCTATCGCGAGCGCTTTCCGCGCGAGCTCTCCGGCGGCGAACAGCAGCGCGTGGGCGTCGCTCGCGCGCTGGCCGCGCGGCCGCGCGTGCTCTTGATGGACGAGCCGTTCGGCGCGGTCGACGCGATCGTGCGGCAGGCGCTGCAAGATGAGACGCTGCGCATCCACCAGGCGCTTGGGACCACGATTCTGTTCGTCACCCACGATGTCGACGAGGCGTTGCGCATTGCGGACCGGATCGTCGTGATGAAAGACGGGCGCATCGAGCAGGATGACACGCCGCTTCACGTACTCGCCAAACCGGCGACACCGTACGTCGCGGCATTGCTCGACGCGCACGATACCGTGCGGCGCCTTCAACTTCTGCACGCGCGCGATGCGATGCTTCCGGGCGGCGCGGATTCGCCCGGCCCCGGCGCGTCATCGGTCGCACCCGACGAGTCGCTACGGTCGGTGCTGGCGCACCTGCTCGACGGAGCCGAGCGCGTCGCCGTGATCGAGGACGGCTGCACGCTGGGCTCGATTTCGTTCGCCGAGATTCGCCGGGCGATCGCCGCGAGCGCGGCGTGAACTACGTCCTACGACATCCGGGTGATATAGCGTGGCGCACGCTCGAACACGTCGAGCTGGTCGCGATCGCGCTCGTGATCGCCTGCGCCATCGCCTTACCGCTCGGCGTGCTGGTCGCTCGCAAGCGGCGCATCGGCGACGCGATCTTGGCGGCACTCAATATCGTTTACACGATTCCGAGCCTGGCGATCTTCGCGTTGCTGATTCCGCTCTTCGGTATCGGGACGTTCACCGCGATCGTCGCACTGGTCGCCTATTCACAGATGATTCTCGTGCGCAACGTCGCGGTTGGACTGCGTGGCGTTCCATTCGCGCTGACCGACGCCGCGCGCGGTCTCGGCATGTCGGCCTGGCAAAGTCTTTGGCGCGTCGAGTTGCCGCAGGCGTTACCGGTCATCCTCGGCGGCGTGCGGCTTGCGACGATCACGCTGATCGCCCTCGCCACGCTGGCGAGTTGGATCAACGCGGGCGGTCTCGGAACGCTGATCCTCTACGGCCTGCAACACGACGATCCAATCCGCGCTCTCGCCGGCAGCGTAATCGCCGCGCTCCTGGCGATCGCGGCCAACACCGGCTTTCACGTGCTCGAACGGCGAACCGCAATCGAACGAGGCGGACACTAACGTTGGGCCACGTTCCGTAATCCAAAGCCGAAGTAACTCAACGAACGGGTGCCTCGCGGTAGGACGCCCTTGCCGCGCGATACCGGCGTGGGATTACGCTCGGCATGGCAATGAAGACCGCCGAGCTGTTGCGGCTCCTGCGCAACGACGGCTGGGTTTGGTACCGTTCGAAGGGCGGTCATCGTCAGTTTCGTCATCCATCGAAACCGGGAAAGGTCACCGTTCCGTATCATTCGGCGGGCAGCGACCTCCCCGCCGGACTTATCAGCGCCATCTTGAAGCAGGCAGACATCCGATGAAAACCTACCTGGCAATATTCGAGCAGGCCCCCGATGGTGGCTGGGGAGCGTACATCCCCGATCTGCCGGGCTGCGCGTCGTGGGGCGCAACGCGCGACGATCTCATCCGAAACGTCAAAGAGGCGATTGAAGGTCACATCGAGGCGCTGGCGGGGGACGGCGACCCAGTTCCATCCCCAACATCTAGCGCCGAGCTGATCGAGGTCGACGTGCCCCTTGCCTCCAAACTTACTTTGTGATACAAACTTTGTAATCCAAAGTTAGTCCTGGGAAGTTGCCCCGATGTCGCTCAAAGTCGTCCTGGTCGGCGTCGCCGGGGTCTTCGTGCTGGGCGGGTTCGCCCTTCTCTGGTTCGGTGGTGGCCCGGTCGAGGTTCCGGCCTCGACGCGCGTGCGACACGACGATTTCGCCTTCACGGTCGAGAGTGTCGGCCGGGGGCGCAGCAAGGCCGAAGTCTCGCCGACCGTCGTCGTCACGCTCCAGATCGAAAATGACGCCAAGCGGGTCGGCTACGACTGGCAGCCCTCGACGGCGTACGTCGTCGACTCGGCCGGAAGGCGCTATGCCGCCGGCGCATTCGCGTCGAGCCGGCCGCGCACGATCGCCGCCGGCGATCGTGCAACCGTACGACTCGCTTACCGCGTTCCATCCGACGCCCGCGACTTGCACCTCGCGTTTTGGGACGGCGTGATGATGGGCGANNATGTTTTCGCTTTGCTCCTCGCGGGCATCGTCTTTGCCGGGGGCGTCTCGTCCGCCAACGCGGAGGCGTTCAAGTCACCAAGCCAGTGTGTACCCGGTATGCGCGTAACGGATTCGCTCGGAA
>PLDY01000101.1 GCA_003136895.1 Candidatus Erabacter solicola
GCTGCGCCGTGAACGCGACGATGCTGAGATCACTCGTATCCTCAATGAAAACGCTGCCGAAGATCGCGCGCTCCTTGAAGAATTTGCTGGGACGCTGGCTGACGATCTGTGAACCGGGGCGACGTTTACCGCTTCAATCTCGACCCCACCATCGGACGCGAAACTCAGAAGACCCGCATGTGCGTGGTCGTCCAACGGCTCCATACTGAGAATTCGCCGGTTCTGATTGTTTGCCCGATAACCGACGCGGATGGGCGGCCTGGCAACCTATTGAATCCTGCGATTCCCTCGAGCGTTGGCGGAACAACTAAGGACAGCCGGGTTCTCGTGCACCAGATACGAACGGTTGATAAGAGCCGCATCATTGGCGAAAAGGTCGGGGAATTGCCGCCCACCATAATGGCTGAGGTCTCGCGCGGACTCAAAGCGATTCTCGATCTCTAACCGCTTGGGCGGGGGCGGGCTAAGACGTTGCTTCCCGTCCCGTTTCGAGCGAACCGAAGGCGGCCCTTACTCGGCCCGCCTTCGGGCTTTTTTGCGCCCTTGCGTTAGGCTGACGCCTCCAACTCGACGGCGACTGCCGCTTGGGGGTTCTTTCGTCCTGCCGTTTCGATGTCGAGCATCTTCTGAACCGTTGCCATCGAGATGAACAGCTTCAGAGAGTCCGGTTCAAATCTGGTGAAGCCGAACCGCTCGTAGAACCCGACAACGGCGGGCTCCAAGGCGTCGACAACGATCGCGACGCCGCCGATTTCGTTTGACACTCTAGCGCAACGCGCCATTGCGTCCATCAACATGAGCGAGCCGACTCCCTGGCCTTTGACCCGCTCCAGAACCGCGAGCCGCGCAACGAGCGATCCCGGAAGATCGCTCCCAGGCAATCTCAGGCGATGCGCGACATCTTCCGGGATCTCACCGGCTTCTATTCGACAGGTCGCGACCGTGTAGTAACCGAGAATTACTGTCTCGTCGGTCTCGTCAACCGCGACGTATGTTTTTGAAAGGTTCTTCGCAACCGCTTGGTAGGCATGTTCGTGGAGAAAGCGGTCGAGCGGTTCCTTACCGCAAGTGAATGGGACGCGTTGGTGCTTGTCTTTTTGCAAGGGCTCTATAATCACGGCCTGGTCTTAACCTCGCGAGCGTAGCGGTCGGCGAGCGCCATGAGGCGATCGTTAGGCCGCGGTGGGTTGGTAAGTGCGGCAAAGAACGTCTTCCGCGAACGCTCGTTCAGGGTGATCCGATCGTGGTCCGCAATTACGCGCTTGGCCCTCTCCTCGACCGCTGTGCGCATGAAGTCCGAAAGCGTCTGGCCGGTTAGCGTCGCAGCCTGAACCAGCAGCTCTTTTTGCTCGGCTGTGGGCCGAAACTGAGCCCTATCTCTGGTCCTGTTCACGCGAGACGCCAATTCCGTGACACGATCGTCTTCGGATTTGGAAAGGGGTGCCATCTAGTCAGTCCTCTCATTTTGGTCCTCCCCAGGGTAGGATGGGATAGTAATGAATTGTACGCCATTTTGGCGTACAAACACAACCCCATTGTCGGTCATCAGTACCCGGGGACTTAAGCCGGCGGAGCAGCGTCGGCGAGGCTCCGGTTTTTGGACAGGGCGCGAACTGTATAGGCAAAGCCTCGAGGGTTCTTGCATTATTATGCGTTTTGTGCATAAATATGCAGATATGATCGCCTCAGCGGCGGACGTCGCCCTCCGCGGGCGCAGCGTTCTGCGGGTCAGCGACCTCTCGCCCCTCGAGATCGGGACGGTGCTCGCCGTTGCCACCCATCTCAAGAACGGCCGCTCCGCCGATCAACTGCCGATGCTGCGCGGACGCACCCTGGGGATGCTCTTCGAGAAACCCAGCCTGCGCACGCGAGTCTCATTTGAAGTCGCAATGACCCAACTCGGCGGTCATGCGATGATCGCCCAGGGCCCGGACTTCATGGTTGGAACGCGCGAGACGCCCGAGGACGCGGCGCGCGTGTTGTCGCGTTACGTCGACGCGATCGTCGTTCGCACGCACGCTCACGAACCGCTCGAGCGCTTCACGGCGGCCGCGACCGTACCTGTCATCAACGGATTATCGGCCGTTGCGCATCCGTGCCAAGCACTGGCCGATTTATTGACAATCAAAGAGGGCTTCGGTACGCTCGGCGGCCTGCGCCTCGCGTATCTCGGCGACGGTCGCAACAACGTCGCGGCCTCGCTCGCCGAAGCGTGCGCGATGTGCGGCATCTCGCTCACCTTCGGCTGTCCTCCGACGCACCGGCCGAGCGAAGCATTCTTGGCGCACCTCCAGCGCTTGGGCAAACCTTACGGCGCGACCGTCCGTGCCTTCAGCAGCGCGCTGCGCGCCGCGCGCGACGTCGACGTCGTCTACACCGACGTCTGGACTTCGATGGGTGAAGAGCACTTGGCCGAACGCAACGCCGCCGCGCTGCTGCCGTACCGCGTCACACCGGAACTGATGGGCGTCGCCGCAAAACACGCCCTGTTCATGCACTGTCTGCCGGCGCACCGCGAACAGGAAGTCAGCGCCGCGGTCATCGACGGCCCGCAGAGCGTCGTCTTCGATCAAGCCGAGAATCGGCTGCACGCGCAGAAAGCGCTGTTGCTGGCGCTCTTAACCGATCTTCGAGGAATACCCGTATGAAAACCACGCGTCAACGCGCGATCCTTTCGCTCATCGCGACCCGTCCTGTTCACTCCCAAGAGGAACTCGCGCAACTCTTGGAAGCGCAGGGCTACGAAGTGACGCAAGCGACCGTGTCGCGCGACGTCAAAGAACTCGGTCTGGTCAAGGTTCCGCTCAAGAACGGCAACGGCGCGGGCACGCAATTTAAATATGTCGAGCCCGGCTTCGGACGCACGTACGAGAGCCGCTTGCACCGCGTCATCGCCGATCTCGTTCGCAACGTCAACGGAAGCGCGAACCAAATCGTCCTGCGCACGCCGCCGGGTAGCGCGATGCTGGTCGCTTCGGCGATCGATGAATCGGGCTGGAAAGAGATCATCGGCACGCTGGGCGGTGACGATACCGTGCTCGTGATCCTCGACGACGCGGGCCATTTGCCCGTCGTCAAACAACGCTTTGAAGATATGCGTTCGGAGAATCCGCTGTGAGCACGATCGTGCTAGCCTATTCCGGCGGACTCGATACATCCGTGCTGCTGAAGAAATTCGTGCTCGAAGGCCACAGTGTGATCGCGTTGACGCTCGACTTGGGCGAAAGCGACGGCACGGCCGGCGAGGGGGCTTCGTCGGCGCTGCACGCGGTCCGCGATAAGGCGCTAGCGCTCGGCGCCGAGGCGGCGCTGCTGATCGATGTTAAGGAACGTTTCATCGAAGAGATGGCGCTGCCGGCGCTGCGCGCCAACGCGCTTTACGAAGGCGTCTATCCGCTCTCAGCCGCGCTCTCCCGTCCGCTGATTGCGGCCCTCCTGGTTGAGACGGCGCACCAGTACGCGGCCGATGCGGTCGCGCACGGTTGCACCGG
>PLDY01000150.1 GCA_003136895.1 Candidatus Erabacter solicola
TCAGCCAGATCCTGGCGCATTGACCGGCCGGTAAGCGTCACGCCTCGTCGAGCGGCGGCAGGCGCGGATGCCTGAGCGAACGCGGTAGGATGCCACGTTCGCGCGGGTCTTCGAATGACGTCTTGCGCCGGGCGTACACGACAAACCCGGCGCGTTGGTAGAGTGGGAGCGCCCGCGGGTGGTCGAAGGTGCAGGTATGCACCCAAAGCCGCTCTAGCGGGCGCGACCACGCCTGCTCGATCGCCGCATTGAGTAGGAACGGGCCGAGACGGCGCCCGATAAACTCCGGGACTAGCCCGAAATAGCAGAGCTCGGTTTCGCGCGGGTCGGCCGCGTTGAGCTCGAAATATCCCGCGGGAACGCCGCCGACATACAGCACGAAAATCTCCGTGGTCGGCTTCGAGACTTCGGCCGCGAGCGCTTCGTCGCTCATCTGTCGGCGCTCGAACCACACCCACGGCGTACCTACGGTCTCGTAAAGATATCGATAGAACGACACCGAGCAGGCTTCGGCCCGGATCAAAGCCAGCTTGCCGGCCGGCGCCGGCAGCGCCCTCGCCGGTAAGCTGTTGGCGCGATAAGAGCTATTCCGATACCGAGGCGCTGGCGCGGGATCAAGCAATCCTCGGCGTGCTGCAGGCGCGCTCGATGGCGACGATGCGCGACTCGCTCTCGCACTTTCAAATCGCGCAAGCGCTCTACGGACAACTCGTCGCGAAGAGTTATCACGTGACGCAGAGCCGGGCCGCGCTCGCCGCGATTGCCGCCGACATCGCGAACGGCCACCTGGTCCTCGCAACCAACGGCCGCGGCGGCGAACCGCCGCCGGCCGATCCCAACTTCATGCCACCGGAGACGGCTGCAACGCCCGCGCCGTGCCCGCTCGGTAACGTGAAGATCGCCCCGACGCCGGCGACGACCTGAAATCTAGGCGCTGACGCTAACGGGGCTGAAGTCGCGCAGCCAGACTTCGAACTGCTCGGCGGGGAGGGGAATCTTGATGAAGTTGCCCTGCGCTGCGTCGGCGCCGAGGGTTGCGATCGCGTCCCAGGTCGCCTGATTCTCGACGCCTTCGGCGATCGCGTCGATGCCGAACTTGTGCGCCAGTTCGATCGTCGCGCCGACGATCGCCGCGTCTTGCGGATCGTCGAGCATTCCGAGTACGAACGAGCGATCGACCTTCAACTCGTCGACGGGGAGACCGCGCAGTTGTGCGAGCGACGAATAGCCGGTTCCGAAGTCGTCGATCGAGATTCTTACACCGAGCGCTGCGAAGCGTGCCAGCAAATCGCCGGTTCGATCGCCTTCCGCGGCGATGGCGCTCTCGTCGAACTCGAGGCAAAGGTGCGCGGCCGGAATGTCGTAGAGCGCGAGCAGGCGCGAGATCGTGTTGGTGAGGCGCGAGTCGCGCAGATTGAACGGCGACAGGTTCACCGCCAACCGCAGACCGATGCCGGCGCGGCGCCAGCGCTTGACCTGGCGCAGCGATGTGCGCAAAACCCATTCGGTCAGCGGTCCCATCATGCCGATCTCTTCGGCGAGCGGAATGAAGGCGTGCGGTTCCAAGAGGCCGCGCTCGGGATGATCCCAGCGCAACAGCGCCTCGACGCCCGTGATCGCTCCCGACTTAAGCGCGATCTGCGGCTGATAGTAGAGCAATAGGCGGTCGTTAGCGATCGCGTCGTGCAGGGACGTTGCAGTGCCGAGCCGGCGCTGCGCCTCTTGATCGTCGGCGATCGAGAAGACGGCGACGCCGCTGCGCCCGCGCTTGGCGACGTACATGGCAATATCGGCTTGGCGTAAGAGCGAAGCCGAGTCGGATTCGTCGGTGGAGACGGCGATTCCGATGCTGGCGCCGACGACGAGCGTCTGCCCGGCGATGCGGTACGGCGCGACCAACGATTTAACGATGCGCTCGGCCACGGCGATCGCCTCGGCCACGCCGTGGTTGGGAAGTAGAATGGCGAACTCGTCGCCGCCGAGACGCGCGACGAGATCTTCGTCGCGAACGCGTCCGCGCAAGCGGCCGGCGACATCGCAGAGCAGGGCGTCGCCCCAATGGTGGCCGAGTGCGTCGTTGACGTCCTTGAAACGATCCAGATCGATGAAGAGCACGCCGAGCGGCTGGCTCATGCGCGTCGCGATCGCCACCTGCTCGTCGAGACGGTTGCGCAGATGTTTGCGGTTCGGCAAGCCCGTCAGCGGATCGCGCAACGCTTGGTGTTCGAGCGTTTCTTCGGCGCGTTTCTGATCGGTCACGTCGCGCGCGCAGAGCACGATTCCGCAGATCCCTTCATCGTTCAGGCAGTTCTTGACCGTGATTTCCAAGGTGCGCGCGCTGCCGTCAGCATGCCGGACGTTCACATCGAACGGCGGCTCGGGCTCGGCGCCGCGCAGCGAGCGAGCCACGACCGAGCCGAGTTTCCGTTGCGAGGCTTCGTCGAATGCCGCGGTGAGTTCGCCGCGAAGCACGCGCTCCGGTTCGTAACCGAGGACGGCGAAATGCGATTGGCTGGCAAACGTCGGCTTGCCGTTCTCGTCGAGCACCGCGATCAGGTCGGTTCCGTGCTCGGTCAGCGTGCGGAAGCGCCGGTCGCCTTCCTGAAGGACGCGCAGCTGCTCGCGAATGCGCCGCGACATCTCGCGCAGGCGGCCGATGACGGCGGCGGCGATCACCTGAACGACCAGGATCGTGATGACCATCGGAATGTCGCCGCGCGAGGTATGGTCGAGCCCCGCGGCGTGCAAGATCATGGCGTCGAAGGCGGCGGTCACGCAGGCGGCGATGACGCCGGCGAACATGCCGAAGAAATAGGCCACGACCACAACGTCGAGCCAGGCGATCAAGATGGATATCGGTGCGGACGAATGGGCGTAGTGGGGGGAGGCGAGCGCGACCGCGGCGTCAACGAGCGTCAGGCCCGCCACCACGGCAAGCGAAAGGAACGGTCCCGAAATCGGGTTCCGAGCCCCGGCCGGCGCGATTTTCTCCACGAAAGGGTGGTCGGAGGCCCGGTCTTTACAGTTTAGCCCCCGGCCCGCTCCGGCCGATTTGGGCGCCGGGGGCCTTCCCTGGGATTGGCTTTCGGCTCGTTTGGGGAAAGGATTTCGCAGGCTTTCGCGTTGCAAAAGCATGCAGTATCTCCTGAAAGGACATTTCATGAACCTACGTAGTTTCTTTGGCGCCTTGGCCTTGGGCGCGCTCATCGCCGCTCCCAGCTTTGCCGCAGCGGATCCCTATAATGGGAACGGCAACAACTGGAATATCGCAGCTGGCACGCGCCAGATAACCGGCATCATTCAATCCGTCCAAGGATCGAGCCTAACGCTCGAGGGTGGCCGGACGGTGTTCCTGCACCAGGGAACGGTCATCCGGCCGACCGGCTTGCGGCTCAAGGCCGGCATGCAAGTTAGCGTGACCGGCGTTCGCTCGGGTCACCTGCGGTTCAATGCCGATGAGGTCGACGTCACCCGCCATCGCCATAACTAACCGGTAAGCTGCCGACCGCGTCCTGCCGTCACTTCGCCGTTTGAAGACCGGCGGCGGCGACGCGGTCGACCAGCCACACGAGGCGCCCGGCGGGGCGCACGATCTGAATCGGAAACTTCACGGGATCGCGCGGGCCCTCAAGCACCGCGGTAAGCGCCGCTGTCTTTTCGGGTCCGGCGGTAGCAATCGCGACCTCGCGCGCGGCGTTGATCGCGCGCGGCGTCAGCGTGATGCGGTAGGATTCAAATTTCGCAACGAACGGCGCCTTGACCAGCAGGTCGTCGTCGAGCAGCGGGTCAGTTCCGGGGAAGAGCGAGGCGGTATGCCCGTCGGGCCCCATCCCGAGCATGACCAAGTCGAAGACCGGCTCGGCGCCGAGTTCGCGGCGCAAGAGCGCCGCATAGTCGAGCGCCGCAGCCTGCGGTTCGTCTTCACCGCGCATGCGAAAGGCGTGACTCTCCGCGATGCCGAGCGGTGCGAGGAGCGTCTCGCGCGCCATCTTGTAGTTCGACTGGTCGTCGTCCGGCGGCACGCAGCGCTCGTCACCGAAGAAGAAGTGCACCTTCGTCCAATCGAGCGCGTCGCGCACTGGCGGCGCGGCGAGCAGCGCGTACGCGGCCTTCGGCGTGCTTCCGCCGGCCAGGACGAGGTTGAAACGGCCGCGGGCGGCGATTGCCGTTTGCGCGGCATCGCCGACGAGGCCGGCTAGCGATTGCGCGAGCGCGCGCTCGTCGGCAACGATGAACAGATGCCGGTCGGCCGACATCAGCCGAGCATATCGCGGACGGTCTCGAGCGACGAATCGAAGATCGGATCGCGTGCGGTGGTCAAGATCGCGCGCTCGATCAGCGACGTGTTGTCGATGTGGTGCAACGGTGCCCACCAGGCCGGTTTGGCTTTCGCGCCGTCGACCTTGAGGCAGACGACGTTCTCGTCTTCGGCCGAAAGTACCGCGCTGTAGCGCGAGTCGTCGCTCTCCAAGGTCACGCGCAGCACGCGGCGCTTATCGCCCTTCTGGACGCGCGAGAAGCGGATCGCGCGCCCGTCGCGCGCGCGAAACGAGGTGGCGTTGACCGGCTGCCAGGAGATCCGGCTGCCGAGCCAGCCGCCAAGGTACAGGGCCTCGGCATCGGAGCCGCTATCGATCTCGAGGGACGCGATCGAGAAGAGGTCCTCGCGCAGCGCCGGGTCGTCGAAGAACTGCGCGATCATATCTTGCCACGGCGCGAGCCGCAGGAACGCCATATCGTGCAGCGTGACGTTCGGATACTTGGCCACGAACTGTCCCAGCTCGCGGATCGTCTCCTCGTCGCGAGCCATGCCCGACGAATCCACGACGACCGCGGTCGCCATCTCGGCCAAACCCAGGAACGTGCGGCTCTGGAGAAGACGCGCACCGCTCCACCAGACGATCGTCGGAATATCCGGCAGCGCCAGCTCGCGCGCGATGCTGAGGACCGCAGCATAGTCGAGCCCGGCGACGCCGGCGTCGACCCGCTCACCAAGCAGCGCGGCTTCGTTGGCCTGCCGCGTCGACGTGGAGATATCGACCCCGGTCGTCGCGCCGCTGGCATCGAGGACGATCGTGCGCGCGGGATGTTTTTCAACCACGCGCGCCGCGCGCTCGAGCACCCAGCGGCGATGCGTCCGGTCGTCGACGAAGACGATGAAGTTCATGGTCGAGCAAATCGACGATCCGGGGTCGCCGCCGGTTGCATCCGCGCGCGCACTACACAGTTTCGCTAGGATTGCGCGGACGTCGTGAACTGAGTCAACGTGCAGGCTCAAATGCGTCTCCACTCGCGCCCATCGGCTGCCAGCAGCGCCTCGGCGCTCGCGGGGCCCTGCGATCCCGCCGCGTAGTTGGGGAAATCGCCGGCTGGAGTTCCCTTCCAGTTCTGGAGGATCGGCATCACGATCTCCCAGGCGGATTCGACCGCATCCCAGCGCGTGAAGAGCGTGGCGTCGCCGCGCATCGCGTCGCCGATCAAACGTTCGTAGGCCGGCGCCGAGACGACGCCGAATCCGGTTCCGTAGTTGAAATCCATCGTGACCGAGCGGATGTGCATCTTCGGGCCGGGGATCTTGGCATTGAACCGAAGCGAGACGCCTTCTTCGGGTTGAATCTTCATCACGAGCGTGTTGGTCTCGATCGCATCGCCGGCTTCGCCGAAGATGCGATGTGGAATCTGCCGGAAGGTGACGGCGATCTCCGAGTATTTGCGGCCCAAGCGCTTGCCGCTGCGCAGATAGAACGGAACGTCCGCCCAGCGCCAGTTGTCGATCAAGAACTTGACGCACGCGAAGGTCTCCGTGTTGGAATGCGAATCGACGTTGGGCTCGGCACGATAGGCCGGCACGGGCTTCCCTTCGATCGAGCCCGCGTCGTATTGGCCGCGCGCCGTCATCTTCCGCACGTCATCCGCCGTGATCGGCCGAACTGCCGAAAGTACCTTGTGCTTCTCGTCGCGGATGTGATCGGCGCTCGGCGAGATCGGCGGCTCCATCGCCACCAGCGCCATCAAGTTGATGACGTGGTTCTGGATCATATCGCGCAGAGCGCCCGCGTTCTCGTAGTATCCGCCGCGCTGTTCGACGCCGACGGTCTCGGCCGCGGTAATCTGCACGCAATCGATGTAGCGGCGGTCCCAAATCGGTTCGAAGATGACGTTGGCGAAGCGCAAGGCCATGATATCCTGGACCGGCTCTTTGCCCAAATAATGATCGATCCGATAGACTTGCTTCTCGTCAAAGACCTTGGTCACTTCGGCTTGGAGCGCCCGTGCCGAATCAAGATCGGTTCCGAACGGCTTCTCGATGACGATTCGCGTCCAGCCGTGCGCCTGATCCTTGGGCCCGAGTCCGGCCGCGCTCAACTGTTGCACGATCTTCCCGAAGACCGGCGGCGGCGTCGATAAGTAGAAGAGCCGATTGCCGGCCGTGCCGAGTTTCTTGTCGTTCGCGTCAAGGTGCGCGCGCAGTTTCTTGAACGCCTTGGGATCGTCAAAATCGCCCGAGATGTAACTGAGGCGGCCCGCAAACTCGGACCACAATGGATCCTTGGCCGGCCCCGAGCGCGAGAACTGATCGACCGAGCTCTTCATATCCGTTCGAAATTCGTCGTCGGAGAACTCTGACCGCGAGAACCCGACGATCCCGAATTTGGTCGGAAGAATATCGCCCAGCCGCAGGTTCCACATCGCCGGCATCAGCATGCGCGTCATGAGATCGCCGCTCGCGCCAAAGAAAACGATCGTACACGGATCCGTAATGCGATTCGAATCGAGTCCCTGGCGCAGCGGATTCGCTGCCGCCCCGTCCAGAACGACGCGCGCTCCGACCCCGGCTGCCATCGCTACGCCTTCCCGTCCGTGCCGGGCTCGTGTTTCACGGCGTGCCCGCCAAACTGATTGCGCAAGGCTGCGATCACTTTGGCGCTAAACGATTCGTCCTGTCGCGAGACAAAGCGCGAGAGCAGCGACATCGTGATCACCGGCGCCGGTACGTTCTCGTCGATCGCGGCCTGCACCGTCCAGCGACCCTCACCCGAATCGTCCACGTAACCGCGAATATCTTTGAGCATCGGGTCTTCCTTGAAAGCCAGCTCGGCGAGTTCGAGCAGCCACGAGCGTACGACGCTTCCGTGCAGCCAAAGTTCGGCCAACTGATGCAAGTCGTACGTGAACTCGGATTTCTCGAGGATCTCGAATCCCTCGCCATATGCGGCGAGCATCCCATATTCGATTCCGTTATGAACCATCTTGGAGAAGTGGCCGGCCCCACTCGGTCCGACGTACGCGTAGCCATCCGCCGGCGCCAAGGTCAGGAAGATCGACTCGACGCGCTTGACCGCATCCGCGTCGCCGCCGACCATCAAACAATAACCGTTGGCCAGTCCCCAGACGCCGCCCGATGTGCCCGCGTCGATGAACGAGACGTTCTTCGCCTTGGAAAGCTTGTAGCGCGCCTGCGAGTCGCGAAAGTTTGAATTCCCCCCGTCGATGATCGTGTCGCCCGGCTGCAGCAGGCCGAGGAGTTCCTCGACGGTGTCGTCGGTCGGTTTACCGGAAGGCACCATGATCCAGACCGCGCGCGGCGCCGCCAATTTTCCGACCAAATCCGAAAGCGAGGCCGCTCCGGTCGCGCCTTCGGCCGCGGAGGCCTTCACCGCGTCCGGATTACGGTCGTAGACCGCAACCGAATGACCGCCGTGCAGAAGGCGAGTCGTCATGTTCGCGCCCATGCGCCCGAGCCCAATCATTCCTAATTGCATTCTGTCACCCAACCTTATTCGCAACGGCGTCGTCGATCGCATCGGAGAGTTTCGCAAGAGCTTGGTCGACCGCGACCGTGAGGTGCAAGCGCGAGCCGCGACGATCGCGCTTATCGAGTGATTCGAAGTCGCCGAGGGCCTGGGCGCGTTCGAGCGTCTTGAACGTCACCATGCCGGGGATCTGCAAATCGAGCGGCGGGTCGGCCGTGAGTTGAAGGAAGACGCCCGTGTTTGGTCCGCCCTTGTGAAGCTGGCCGGTCGAGTGGAGGAAGCGCGGCCCGAAGCCGACCGTCGTCGCGACGCGCAGCGCGTTGCGGATCTTCATGCGTAGATCGTGCAGCGCCAACTGATGCTCGGCGTTCATCGGTATGTAGGCCGTGAACGCGACGTAGTCGCCCGGTTTGACTTGCGCGAGAATCGCCGTGAGCGCACTGCTTAGGTCGCTGCCCAGAGTGACGCTCTTCGAGCCCGAGAGCGGAATGACGTTCGCGACATCGGTCGTGAGCGCCGGCGCCGGCTCGTTGAACGTCCCCGATGCGGCGTATTCCTTGAGGATGCGCTTGGTATTGTCTTTAGATTCTTGGACGTTGGGCTGATCGAAGGCATCGATGCCGAGGAGCGAGCCGGCGGTCGCGGTCGCGATCTCCCAAAGCGCGAACTGTTCGCCGATGTCGAGCCGGTCGGCCATCGCGAGGCGGATGATCGGATGGCCGGCCTTCTCGAGCAGATCGAGACGCGTTTCGATCGCGTAGCCGTCCATCTGGTTTTCGATGTGCTCCTGCGCGTTGAGGCCGCTGCCGACGTAGACGAAAACGCGGTCGTCGCCATACTCGTGTGGCGCACCGAGCGTCTCCCCTTCGATCGGAATGATGCCGGTACCGTTCTTGCCGGTGCTCTCAGCGATCAGCTGTTCCGCCCACGCCCCGAACGAACTGATCTCCGGGTGCGTGACGATCGTGAGCTTGTCGCGCCCGACGCGTGCGAGCGTGCCGATCGCCGCGCCAAAGCGAACGCCGTCCGCATCGTTGACCGCGGTGGTGCGTGCGTTGGCGTGGAGTGCGCCGAGGCCCCGGTCGAGAAGCGAAGCGACATCGTATCCGGCGAGCGCCGCCGGAACCATCCCAAAGTACGAGAGCGCGGAATAGCGTCCGCCGATATCGGGATCGTTGAGGAAGACGCGGTTGAACCCGTCGGCTTTGGCCTCGGTCTCGAGCGGCGTGCCGGGATCGGTGATCGCGATGAATTGGCTCGCGGCGTTCGCGGCTCCGACCGTTTTTTGGACGCGTTCGTAGAAATATCGGAAGAAGGCGTCGGGCTCAGTCGTCGTGCCGCTCTTCGAAGCGACGATGAAGATCGTGTGCGGCAGATCGATCGCGTTTTCGATCGACTTGACCTGCGCGGGATCGCTCGAATCGAGGACGTGCAGTTGTGGATACCCCTCGATCTTGCCGAAGGTGTTGCGCAGAACGTCGGGCGCGAGCGAACTGCCGCCCATGCCGAGCACGACGGCGTGTGTGTAGAGCTTGGCTGCGTCGGCCGCAAACGCCGTCAGCTCGCTGATGTGTTCGAGGACGCGCTGTGGAAAATCGAGCCAGCCGAGCGCGTGCGTGATGATCTGCACGTGCTGGGGATCGGACGACCACGGCGACGGATCGTGACCCCACAGTTTGAGGAGAAAATCGCTCTTTTCAAGGGCCGCCAGGGCGACATCGGGAGCGGCCTTCGCATTGCCCAGGAGGATCGCCACACGTTCGTGATTCTGGGAGAGCGCGTTCATCTTGTACTCGATCGCGCCGAGCATCGCGTCGTACGAGTCGGCGAACTGCTTGACGCCGTCGGTTTGGAGTTTCTGCGTCACATCGAAGAGCGAAATCTGCGCTTGCGCCAATGCCGCGAGGGTCGTTTGCGCGCCGGCGAGATCTTCCTCGATCGAATTCGGGCGGACGATGCCGTGATCGAGCAGCGCGTCGAGAGTAGCCGGCGGCATCGTGTTGACGGTCTGCTTGCCGACGGTGTTTTCGACGTACAGTAAATCGGAGTATGCCGGATTCTTAGTTCCGGTGCTGGCCCACAACGGGCGCTGCGCGGTCGCGCCCTTGGCGGCGAGTTTGCCGAAGCGCTCGCTCTCAAACAGTTTCTTGAAACACTGGTAGGTGATCTTCAAGTTTGCGAGCCCGGTCTTTCCGAGCAGCGCCTGAAGTTGCGGCTGGCCTTTGGCGATCTTGTCGTCGAGCAGTTTGTCGACCGCCGAATCGATGCGGCTGACGAAGACGCTTGCGACCGATGCGATGCGATCGACCGGTTTGCCGGAACGGACGCGCCGCTCGAGCCCATCGATGAAAGCATTCGCCGCCGCCTCGTAGGCTTCGACCGCGAAGATCAAGGTCACGTTGACGTTGATTCCGTTTGCGATCGTCTCCGTGATCGCGGGAATGCCGGCCGGGGTCGCGGGAATCTTGATCATGACGTTCGGACGATCGACCGCGGCCCAGAGGCGTTTCGCGGCGGCGATCGTGCCGGCCGTGTCGTTGGCCAAGAGTGGCGAGACTTCGAGGCTGACGAAGCCGTCGCCGCCGTTCGTGGAATCGTAGAGCGGACGAAACTCGTCCAGCGCGTGACGGATGTCGTCGATCGCGAGCGCTTCGAAGAGCGCGTTGGGATCGAGATTCTTGCCCACGAGCGTGCGCAGCTGTTCGTCGTAATCGTTGCCGCTGCCGATCGCCTTCTCGAAGATCGTCGGATTCGAGGTCATGCCGCGTAGTCCGGCGGCGATCAGGCGTTTGAGTTCGCCCGAGGCGAACATATTGCGCCGGATGTTATCGAGCCAAACGCTCTGCCCGGCCTGGGCGAGCTGCTGCATCTGCGTTCCCACGGTGGTTGTCGTCTCCTTACGTCTTCGTCAAGAGTCGCGTCGCTACGGCCGCGACGTTTTCAGCAGTGAAGCCAAGTTCGCTTGCGATCGCGGCCGCCGGCGCCGACGCCCCGTAGCGGTCGATGCCGATCGAGATTCCTTGCTCGCCGACCCAACGCTGCCAGCCGAACGTGCAGGCCGCCTCGAGTGAGACGCGCGCGCGCAACGCGGGCGGAAGAATCGAGTCGCGATACGCTTGAGGCTGCGCGGCGAACAGCTCCATCGACGGCATCGAAACGACGCGCGTTTTGGTGCCTTTCGCGTCGAGCAGGTGCGCCGCTTCGATCGCAAGCGAGACCTCGGAACCGGTGGCGATGATCGCAAGCTCCGGGATTTCACCGCCGCCGTAAACGGTATAAGCGCCGCGCGCGACCGGCGCCTCGCGTTCGCCGAGGAACGGAACCTTTTGACGCGTGAGAACGATCGCGGTCGGGCCGTCGTGAGCGATCGCGAACTTCCACGCTTCGAGCGTCTCGATCGCATCGGCCGGACGAATCGTCGTCATGTTCGGCGTCGCGCGCAACGTTGCAAGCTGTTCGATCGGCTGGTGCGTAGGGCCATCCTCGCCGAGAAAGACCGAGTCGTGCGTGAAAACGAAGATGACGCGCGTCTTGCTGAGGCAGGCGAGCCGGACGGCTGCTTTCATGTAGTCGAGGAAGTTGAAGAAGGTCGCGGTGAACGGAAGCAACCCCCCGTGCAGAGCGAGGCCGTTGCCGATCGCGCCCATCGCGTGTTCGCGCACGCCGAAATGAACGTTGCGGCCCGCGTAGCTACCCGGCTGAAGGTCGCCCTTATCTTTCAAGTACGTTTTGGTCGAAGGGTCGAGATCGGCCGAGCCGCCCATCAACTCCGGCAGATCCGAGGCGATTGCGTTCATCACGGCGCCGCCTGATTCACGCGTCGCGCCGGCGCCGTTCTCGGCGTTGAACGATGGCCAGTGGATGTTCGCGGGCAGCGTGCCGGCCTGGGTGCGTTCGAACTGCGTCGCGAGATCGGGGTTTGCGCTCTTCCATGCGGCGTAGTCGGCCTTCCACTGATCTTGCGCGGCGGCGCCTTTTCGGCCCGCTCCGCGCCAGAACGCGAACACGTCGTCGGGAACGTCGAACGCGGGCTCGGTCGGCAAATCGAAAAACTCCTTGGTCTTCTTGACGTTCTCGGGGCCGAGCGGCTCGCCGTGCGCGGCGAACGTGCCTTCCCTGGGCGACCCATAGCCGATCGTCGTGCGCACCGCGATGAACGACGGGCGCGGATCGGCTTTGGCGGCGTTGAGGGCGTTGTCGAGTTCTAACACATCGTTGCCGTTGTCGCGATCGACTTGCTGCGTGTGCCAGCCATATGCGGCAAAGCGTGCGACGCGATCCTCGGTGAAACTGACGTCGGTCGAGGCTGCGAGTGAGATATTGTTATCGTCGTACAGGACGATCAGCTTGCCGAGTTTGAGATGGCCCGCGAGCGAGGCCGCTTCCGACGCGACGCCTTCCATCAAATCACCGTCGCCGGCCAGACAGTAGGTATAGTGGTCGACGATCTTCTGTTCGCGATTGTAGACCGCGGCCAGATGGGCTTCCGCGATCGCGAAGCCGACGGCATTGCCTACGCCTTGGCCGAGCGGACCGGTCGTCGCCTCGACTCCCGGCGTCAGATGAACTTCGGGATGCCCCGGCGTCCGGCTGTTCAGCTGGCGGAAGCTCTTGAGATCGTCGAGCGTCAAACCCATGCCGGTCAAGTAGATGAGCGAGTACAGGAGCGCCGAGCCGTGGCCCGCGCTCAAGACGAAGCGATCGCGGTTCGCCCAGTGTGTATCCGCCGCATTGAAGCGAAGGTGACGCGTCCAGAGCGTATAGGCCATCGCGGCCGCACCAAGCGGCAGCCCCGGATGACCTGAATTCGCCTTCTGGACCGCGTCGATTGAGAGGACGCGGATCGCGTCGATGCGTTTTTCGTCGTCCGGCGTGTTCACGGTTCCCCCAGCAAGGTGACAGAGCAAGCCTCGTTCGCCGCGAGGCGGAGCAATCCTGAGCCAAATGGCCCCGGAGAGATTCTCTCCAAAAAGACGGCGGTTTAATGTACCCAAGCTCCAATGGGGACGCCGCGCTTGCAGTGCGAACTAGCGCGGGAATGGACCGAGAGCAACTTGAGGCCCGGATCGACGCCCTGGTACGCGACCCGTCGGATCTGCGCGGCGCGGCGGGAGCGGCGGTTGATGAGGTGATCGCCGCACTGGACGTCGGCGCGCTGCGGGTCTGCGAACCCGCGGGCGACGGATGGGTGACGCACGCCTGGATCAAGCAAGCGATTCTGCTGTACTTTCGCCGCTTGGATGTGGTGCCGGTCGGGGGGCGCTATGCGGTGGCCTCGGACGCGCGCGGCGAGGCGCCGTCGTTTTTTGACAAGTTGCCGACCAAGCGCAACTACGAGCAACTAGGTGCTCGCTGCGTCCCGCCGGGGGTCGCGCGGTACGGCTCGTTCATGGGATCGAACTCGATTCTGATGCCGGGTTTCATCAATATAGGCGCCTACGTCGATTCGGGTTCGATGGTCGACACGTGGGCAACGGTCGGCTCGTGCGCGCAGATTGGAAAAGACGTGCATCTGGCCGGCGGCGTTGGTATCGGCGGCGTGCTCGAGCCGCCACAGGCGCAACCGGTCGTGATCGAAGACGGCGCGTTCGTCGGTTCACGCTGCATCGTCGTCGAGGGCGTGTTGGTCGGGCGCGAAGCCGTACTCGGCGCGGGCGTAATTCTGACAGGCAGCACGCCGATCGTCGACGTGCGCGAAAGCCAACCCAAGGTGACGCGCGGCCGCATCCCGGTGCGTTCGGTCGTCATCCCCGGGACGATCCCCAAAAGATTCCCCGCCGGCGAGTTCGGAACGCCGTGCGTCCTGATCATCGGCGAGCGGACTGCCTCGACCGATCGGAAAACATCGCTCGAACAGGCGATTCGCGAGCATGGAGTTTCAGTGTGAATCCGGCAATTGAAGCGGTCGGCGGCTCGACGATCCGCGCGCTGCACGCGCGGCGCACGCCGACGTCGATCAATCTTGGACTTGGTGAACCGACGTTGCTGCCAAACATGGCGCACTTCGAACGCGCCACAGCCTGGGTTGCTGAAAACGGCTGCCGCTATTCGACCAACATCGGTCACGACGATCTGCGCGAGGCGATCGCGCGGCACTACGATTACCCCGGCCTGAACGATCCCGGGAACGTCTGCATCATGACGGGCTCACAAGAAGCCGTCTACATCGCGATGAAGACGTTGCTCGACCCGGCGCGTGACGAAGCGCTCCTGGTCGAACCGGCCTTTCCGGTCTACGCGAAGGTCGCGCAGATCGAGGGCATCGCACTCAAGCGCGTTGCGATGGGGCCGGAGACCGGCTACGCGATCGATCCCGATGCGATTCTCGCGGCGATCGGTCCGAGCACGCGCATGATCATCATCTGTTCGCCCTGCAACCCGACGGGACGCGTGATCTCGAAGGCCGCGACCAAGAGGATCGCCGACGCGCTTTCGGCGCGCCCGGGACCGCCGATCTACGTGATGCATGACGAGATCTATCGCGAGTTGATGTACGTTGAGGATGCCGGAGAATTCGGCAAGGTCTATCCGTACACGCTTGCGATCAACTCGCTCTCAAAGAGCAATGCGTTGACGGGTTTGCGTTTGGGATGGCTGTTCGCGCCGCTCGACGTGATGCCGCAGATCGTCAAGATGCACGGCTGGGCCACGTCTTGCGCGAGCACGTTCGGGCAGCGCGTTGCGTACGAGATATTTGCGGGCAACGATCTTGCGACCCAGGCGGCCTGGTATCGGCCGCAGCGTGAGGGCGCGTTGGCGGCGGTGCGCGAGGCAGGTCTCGAAGCGATCGAACCGGACGGCGCGTTCTACGTCTGCCTACGCGTCGGCGGCGAGGATACGCTCGAGTTCGCGGAATCGCTGATCGACGAGCGCGACGTCGTGGCGGTCCCGGCACATATCTTCGGCGCATCGCTCAAGGGCTGGCTGCGAACGAGTTTCGTCGGCCCGCTCGACGACATTCGCGTAGGCTACCGGCGGATCGCCGAGCACGCCAAGTCGCGGAACCTGTCAGTCTCGCGGAAGTAGGCCTAAGCATGAAGCAGATAACGCTCAATCTTGCACTCCTCGTCACCATCTCGGCCGCGCTGATGCTGGCTCCCGGGACGGTCTCCGCCCAGATAATGGGGCAGCCCGCATTCATGCTCGATCCGACCTGTCCCAACGCGCTTGCTGCGGAGACCCGCGCGTACGATTTGGGCAAGAGTGCGAGCCCGCCGCCGCCGAGCGACACGGACGCGAACCTACGTTATATGGCCGGCATAGCTCCGGTCTACGTTCCGGCGTTAACTGAGGTGGTCGCCGCTTTCGACGCCTGTGCGGTGACCTATTCGCAGCCCAGCCAAGTGCGTCAGGCTTATCACGCTCGTCTCCGCGCGTCGACGGTCCGTTTCATGATTGGGGTACTGTTGTTATCCGAAAAGAAAACGTTCGAGGGACGCGTGAGCCTTGAGGCAGCGAATTTCGCGGCGTCGGAAGTGGTTCGCGCTCCCAGCGCCGACGTTGCCCCCGACGATCGGGAGTCCGCGGCGTTTCTAACCCAGCAAATCTCGCCGATGCTGGCGTACGTCGTGAAAAGCGGAGACGCATTTGATCCGCGGATGCTGTTCCCGCCGCCAATGGCCCAAGGCCGCCATTAGAAGTGAAGCGGCTTGCGAGCCGCCGTGGCGGCCGCGGTAGGCGCTGATGTTGCCGGCGCAGTGGGCGCTGGCGTTGCGGGCGCTAGTGTTGCCGGCGCGGTTATTGCGGGTGCTGTTGTTGCAAACATCCATGCGGCACGATGCGATGAACGCACCCAGGCCTTGTTGCAGCGTTGATCGTGGATGAAGACCGGCGCGCGCCAGCCGCGACGGCGTGGCTGCAGTTCAAACCACGCTCCCCAGGCCGAACCGCCCGAGCATTTGAGCGTCACGCGCGAATCGGGCCACCGATTTGGATCCAGTCCGAGGCCAATATCGGGGTCCGTAAGTGCTGCCCAGATGACATCCCGCGTGACCTTCGCGTTATTGTATCGGCTCGAGCGGGCGGTCGTTCGTATGGCCCACAGCGCGATGCTCGCCGCGCTTTGCGCTGCCAAGATATCGTCGTCGGCCGTTCGCTGGTATGGCCGGTCGCCGCGCCCGAGCATTCGCTGACGCAACCAGCCGCAACCGCGAGGAACTTTTCGCGAATCGTAACCGCCGTGCCCCATTGCGGTGAAGACGGAGGGATTCAGCGCTGCGGCGCCGCTCGGATCGCAGACGAGTACGCCAAGACCCGTCGGCGCGAAATAGACGAGTGCGGCGGCATTCGTTTCGTCTGTTTGAGGCGCAGTTATAGAAACGGAAGCGCCGCGGCCGTGCAACAAGCGCGACAGACACATCGCAGGATTTGCGCGAGACGGCGCGTCGTCGCTTCGAATGACAAGTCGCTGATAGCCGCTAGCGAGGACAAGCCGGGCGACGGCGAGGCTCTCGAGCGAGACGCCTCCGCGCGCCGACACGGCGCGGCCCGCGGGCGGCGCGCCTATCGGAACGCCGGCCGCACGACAACCGTCGGGGACCGGCGCTATCGTTACCAAAGGAAGTTTCGCTTCGTGCGCTGCGACGGCATCAGCCGCAGCGATATCGGGGCGCAGGCCGCCTATGGCGACGAGTATCGAGGGATCGCGAGCAAGATCGAGGATGGCTGCGGCTGCTTGCGGCGGGAGGCCCGAAGCATCGGTACCTTCATCTTGGTGCGCATTGGCGGAGCCGCCGTGCGCGGAATCCCGCGCGACCGGCAGTACCTCAAGCGAGTCGTGCGTGAGGCGATTGGAATCGCGCAGGGACGATTCGATCGCATTGCGGGCCAGTATTCCGTCCGCCCCCGCGTCACCCGCAAGCGGCAGTTCCAGTCCGATGTGGACCTGTTGGGGCGCATGCTGCGCACACCCCGTCAAGATAATGACGAATGCAAGTAGGAGTGCGGAGTATCTCATGGGCGTGGACCCTCATAGACCTCGACCAAGCGATCGGGATGAAGATACTTTCGCGCTACCCGCTTGAGTTCCGCGGGGTCAATCGGCCCATAGCGGCGCGCAAGCGTGCCATAGTAATCTGCCGGCAAGCCGTTTATGCCCATTTGCAGCACGCGCGCAGCGATGACGTCGGTGCCTTGCTCGTTGACGAGCGAGCTCGCCACCAGTTTTGTTTTTGCCCGCGCCAATTCGGTTGCCCCGACGGGCTCACGCCGNNGCTTCAGGACGGCGACGGCCGGGCCGACGTTGGCCGGCGCCGCGCCCAGCGTAAAGTTCAGCGTACCGCGCCATTTGTCGACATCGAGCGAGCTCGAGACGTTGTACACATAGCCGCGCTTCACGCGAATCTCGCGGGTCAACCGGGTGTCGAAATCGCCGTTCGCGCCGAGGACGACGTTGAGCAGATTCAATGCATAGTAATCCGGATCGTGCCGCGCCAAGGCGGGCTGACCTAAACGCACGTCGGTTTCGGTGCGATCGCCGGCCTGAACGAAGCGGCGTGCCGCATGCGCAGGCGGCAGCGGCGCCGCAGCGGTGTTCGGTCTGCTGCCGCGTACGCGCCAGCCGCCGAAGGCCGCTTCGAGTTGGGTGCGCACGACACTCGGCGTGACGTCGCCGGCGACCGAGATCGTGGTCAAGTCAGGACGAAGATACGTTGCCGCATACCGCTCCAGGTCGGCGGGCGTGGTCGCCTTCACCGAGGCCGCACTCGATTCGCGTAGCGCCGGATCGGTCGACGCGAACATCAGTTGTGCGAAGGCGCGGGTTGCCATATAATCCGGATCGGACGAGCGCCGTGAGATCGAAGCCAAGTTTTGATTTCGTATGAGCGTGACGTACTTGGCAAGCAGCGTCGGGTGCTGCAGCGCGTCGGCGATGAGATCGAAGAGTTTGGGCGCGTCGCTCGCCATGCCGTGCGCGTCGAACGAGAACCCAAGGTCGATCGAAGCGGCGAGTTCGTCGCTGACGCGCCGCTGCGCTTGAAAGTCGTACCCTCGGCTTCCGTACTCGAGCAGTGTCGAGAGCATCGCACCGAGTCCGTCCTTGCCCGGTGGATCGAAGCGCGCCGAGTTTGCAATCGAACCGTTGATGAAGATCGTTGGATTGGTGTGGATCTCTGCCACGAGGACTTTCAGTCCGTTCGGCAAGGTGAACCTGACCGGTGCGATCTTGCTATGCAGGTCGCTCGACGTGGCCAGCGCGGCGCGCACCCACGGCGCTTCGACGATCGGCCCCGCCGGCGTGCGTTTGCTAAAATCGTCTGATACGGCACTTGCCGCGGTAGCACGGGGCGCGCCGGGTTTCGTTTCCAACGGGTGCAACTCGCCGACGACAATCGGTTCGAGGAGGAAGCGCCGCGCTGCTGCGGCGACGTCGGCGTTCGTCGCGGCCGCGACCCTCGCATCGTCCTGCGCCGGATCATCCAAGCCTTCAACGCCGATGGCGTAGCCGACACGATCGGCAAGGCCGGAGATCGAATCCTTCGCGTAGACCGCTTGGCGCGCCACCGCAAGTTTTCCAGCGTCGATCAGTTCCGGCGCAAAGCCCTGGTCGCGCGCATCCTGTAAGGTGCGCAGGAATGCGTCTCGCGCCTTGGCCACGCTGTGGCCGGGAGCGACGGTCAGGAATACCTGATACATCCCGCCGTGGACGTTTTGGTCGAGCGACGTCGACATGCCGAGCGTTAATCCGCTCAGCACGACATTCTTGTAGAAAGTGGAGCGCTGATTGTTGATCGCGGCATCGATCAGCTGCATTGCCGCGGAACCGTCGTCGAGATTGCCCGGTGCCGGGAAGGCGAGGTCGACGATATCATACGGATAGTCGGCCGAAAGCGAAACGTGCTTGCCTCGCGCGTAGACCGGCACACCGCGTGGGTGCGTCGCAACGGTGCGCGTCTTCAACGCTCCGAAGGTGCGGCCGGCGAGCGCGAATGCGACCGCCGGATCCACATCGCCCGTGATCACGAGCGTGGCGTTGTTCGGAGCATAATACTTGCGATAGTACGTTCGCAGGTCGGAAGCGTGCGATCGGACGACGTCGGCGCGTTCGCCGAGCGCCGCAGTCGAGCAGATACGTTCGACCGTCGCCGCGCGGCAGACGCGATCGTAGATTTTCTCGAGCGGCTCGCTCAGGTCGCTATCGAACTCCGAGAGGACGGCGCCTTTTTCCAGGCGCCAGTCGGCTTCCGATAGCGAGAGATTGGTCATGCGATCCGCTTCGAGTCGCAGCGCCAGTTCGAGTTTGTCGGCGGGAACGATGAAGTAGAAGTCGGTCGCGTCGTTTGCCGTACTTGCGTTCAGCTGCGCGCCGAGCCTCGCGCCGATATCGTCCAGCCCCGAACCCGAGACCGACGGCGTGCCGCGAAACATCATGTGTTCGAGTCCGTGCGCCAGGCCCGTCTTGCCGGCCGTCTCCTCGAGGGCGCCGAAGCGGTACCACATTCCGGTCTCGACGACCGAGACGGCATGATCCTCGACGACGACGACCTTGAGTCCGTTGGGGAGCGTTTGCGTTTGCAGCCGCGTGCCGCTCTCGCTTGGCGCAAGCGGCGCAAGCGGCGGCGTCGCAGCGAGGAGAATCGCCGCCAAGATTGAGGCCAGGATTCTGCCTGTCATCGCGTTTGAGCCGGCTCGCTTGTGCTAACGCCGAGTTCGTGCTCCGCCAGCACCTGCAGTGCCGCACGTGGGATTAGGCCGATCAATTCGCAGCCGGCGACGCCGACACCGTGGCGCGCCGCCAGCGTGCGGACGAGTCCGACGACGCGATGTAGCGGCGTGGCATTCGCGTCTGTGATGTTGCACGAGACCTGCGTTCGCTCGTCGTCAAGCTGGATGCCGAGGGCGCGCAAGGTGCGCAGGCCGCCGCTCCGTTCGCGCAGACTGCGCGCGATCTCGCGCGCAATGAGGACGTCGCCGCTTTGCAAGACGATGTTGAACGCAATCAGGAACGGGCGCGCTCCGACAGCGACTGCGCCTGCGCTCGGATGCACGCTCGGTCCACCGACATCGGGCGGCCCGCCGCGATGCCCGCGTTCGATCAGGCCTTCGAACTCTCCGGCGCGTACGTCGGCCAATTGCCGGCGCTTCTCGTTCGCCGCCGCCGCGCCGTAGTAGAATGAGGGGACGCCGCAGGCTTCCCAAATCAGCCGGGCCGCCTCACGTGCGACGTCGACCGCGTCGTGCATGCTCGCATCCCCGAGTGGGACGAACGGAAGCACGTCGAGCGCGCCGATGCGCGGATGCGCGCCGCGATGCGTTCGCAGGTCGATCTTAGCTGTCGTTACCTTGGCGAGCGCGACGCTCGCCGCGAGCACCGTGGCCTGATCGCCGAAAAAGGTGAAGACCGAGCGATGATGGACCTCGTCGCTCGTACGATGCGCGAGTTCCGCGCCTGCGTCCTCGATCGCCAGCGCGCACGCGTCAAGCACTGCCGCATCGCGGCCTTCGGAGACGTTAGGAACACATTCGAAAAGTTTCATTTCAGCCCAAGACCTGCGCGATAGCGGACGCGATATCGCGTACCGCGACGGCGTCATCAGACGAACCCTTAGCTGGAGCCGGCGGCGCAACGATTGTCTTGAAACCCAGTTTCTTCGCTTCGGCGATCCTGCGGGCGCGTTGTGAGACTGCGCGGACCTCGCCCGAGAGGCCGAGCTCGCCGAAGGCAACGGTCGCCGGCGGTAGTGGCAGCCCACGAAATGCCGCCGCAATCGCGAGCGCGATCCCCAGATCGGCCGCCGGTTCGCTTATCCGCAGACCGCCGGCGACCGAAGCATAGACGTCGTGTGTCCCGAGATGCATCCCGGCGCGCCGTTCCAGCACCGCGAGAATCATAGCTAGCCGAGCGCGGTCGACGTTCGCTGCCAAGCGTTGCGGCGTACCGTATGACGTCTCACCGACCAACGCTTGGATCTCAACGAGCACCGGGCGCGAACCGACGATACTCGCGGTCACGCATGATCCACTCGGCCGCGCACCGCTGGTCGAACGTCCCAAGAAGAGCTGGGACGGATTGCGAACCTCGTGCAAGCCGCGCTCGTCCATCGCGAAGACGCAGATCTCGTCGACGCTGCCGAAACGATTTTTGTGAGCGCGCACGATGCGGTAGTCGGCGCCGCTGTCGCCCTCGAAGTACAATACCGTATCGACCAAGTGCTCGAGCAGCCGCGGCCCGGCGATCGAGCCGTCCTTCGTCACGTGCCCGACGATGAACGTCGCGCAGTCGGTTCGCTTCGCGTACGCCATCAGCGCGCTCGCGCAATCGCGCACTTGCGCCACACTGCCGGCCGACGACTCGACATCCGGCAAGGCCATCGTCTGAATCGAATCGACGAAGAGTGCGCGCGGTCCAACCGATTCACGCGCATCGAGGATCGCGCGCAGGTCGGTCTCCGCGAATAATAACAGCTCGTCGCCCGCACCCAGCCGTTCGGCGCGAAGTTTGGTCTGCGCGGCCGACTCTTCGCCGCAAACGTAGACGACCGGCCCTTGCTGCGACGCAAGCGCGGCCGCGATCTGCAACAACAGCGTTGACTTCCCCGCGCCGGGCGGCCCGCCGACGAGCACGAGGCTTCCCGGCACGATGCCGCCGCCGAGCAGCGCATCGAACTCGAGCATTCCGCTCGACGAACGCGCGATTCGGCCGCTCGAAACGTCGCCGAGCCGAACCGGTACGATCGGGGCCGATACACCGCGAACGCTCGCCGCACGCGCGGCTTTCGCCGGCAGCGGCGTGGGCGCGTCCGCGAACGTGTTCCAAGCTTCGCACGCGGGGCAACGCCCGAGCCAGCGCGTCGACTCGTGCCCGCACGCGGAACAGAAGAAGAGCGAACGCGCTTTAGCCATACCTCGAGGCGAGGCGCCTAAGCGGCTGCGATCTGAAGCTGTTTTCCCGTTCCACTCTCGGTGTCGAAGACCCAAACCTCAACATCGGCCGGAATCAAGTGCGCGCATTTCCGCGCGTACGTCGTCGCCAAACTCTCTTCGCCGCGAAAAGATTCGGCGACCGCGAAGATCTTGCGATACGACTTCGGCACGAGCGAGAAGTAGTACATCGCTTCGTTCCAAGCCGAGATTTTGGCGGCGGGCCAGTTGCCGTCGGCCGTCCAAGTGCTCGATTTGCACTCGATGACCACGGCCGGCGCCGCCGAGCCGAAGTCGAAGCGGTGACCGCGCCCGACGCGCTTGGGATTCCCGACCAAAACCGGGAAATCGCCGCTCAATGCGAGGCCCTGCTGCGCGAAGAAACCCGCAACCATCTCGGGGAAATCTGCGCTGCTAGCGACTGGAACCGGGTGGGCGGCTGTCTTCATGCCCACTCTTTAAGGAACGGTCGTGGCTCGGCCTATGCAAAACCCAGGGCCGGCGCCGCGCGGGGCGAACGGTCGGCCCTCGATATGGCTGGATTGACCCACATCGCGATCGACGGACCGGCCGGAAGTGGAAAGACCACGGTCGCCCGCGCGCTCGCGAAACGTCTGGGGATTCTCTATCTCGATACGGGCGCAATGTACCGGGCGGTCGCTTTGGCAGCGCTCGAAGACGGCGTGCCGGTCGATGACGAGGCCGCGATCGTGCGGCTCGCGCGCTCAAAGCCGGTTGGCGTCGTTCCCGACCCGGCGGCGCCCGAAGGGTCGCGCATCTATCTCGGCGAGCGTGAGATCGGCGCCGAGCTCTATCGCAATCAGGTCAGTACGATCGTGTCGGTCGTCGCCGCCTACCCGGCGATTCGCGAACTCATGGTCGAGCGGCAGCGCGAGATCGCGCGGACCGCGCCGGTCGTGATGGCCGGCCGCGATATCGGAACCGTCGTTTTGCCCGAGGCCTCGGTCAAGATCTTCCTGACGGCCTCGGTCGAGGCGCGGGTCGAGCGCCGCTTGGCCGAGCTGGCGGCGGAGGGCGCGCATGTCGATCGGCTCGAGTTACGGACCCAAATGGTCGAACGTGACCACTTGGACGCTAACCGTTCTATCAGCCCGCTGAAGCCGGCCGCCGACGCGATCCAGATCGACTCGACCGAGCTCTCCGTCGATGAGGTCGTGGAGCGGGTCGCCGCCGCGGTCCGATCGGCTGCGGCCGGGTGATCTACTCGTTCTGCCGCGCCGTCGTCCGGCTAGTGCTGACGGTGGTCTGGCGTTTCCGAGTCCTAGATTCAGAAAAGGTCCCGCGGACCGGGCCGTTGATCGTGGCCGCCAACCACGTAGGATACTTCGATCCGCCGGCCCTCGGCTGCGCTCTGCCGCGCCCGATTCACTATATGGCTAAACAGGAGTTGTTTGCGATCCCAGTACTCGGGTGGCTGATTCGGAGACTCAACGCGTTCCCAGTCGACCGTTCACAGGGAAGCGGGGCGGTCAAGCGGGCCGTGGAGGTGCTCAAGAGTGGGGCGGCCATGGGAATCTTTCCGGAGGGTGGCCGCAACCGAGAAGGCACGAATGAAACAAAAACGGGCGCGGCCCTGCTCCACTACCTCTCGGGGGCGCCGATCGTCCCCGCCTACATCGCCGGGACGGCCCGGGCCAACCGCCTGGCGCCGATTACCGTTGTATACGGGGAACCGCTCAGCTTCGCGACCGGCGAGAAAGCGAGCCGCGAAGACTTGGCGAAGTGGACGGAAGAGATCATGGCACGGATACAGGCGCTGCGGGGGGCACTCGGTGGAGATTAAGAAGGCGAAGACACAGGGGTTCTGCTTCGGCGTGGCCATCACGCTCAAAAAAGCCGAGGAGACCGTCGCGTCCCACGAGGCCGTGACGACGCTCGGGCACATCGTCCACAACCCCCAGATGGTCGCTTCCTTCGAAGATAAGGGTCTGCGCAACGCCCACTCGGTCGACGAAGTCGAGGCCGGAACGCTCTTCGTACGCGCCCACGGTCTGCCGGTCGAAGTCTTTGAGAAGGCCGCCGAAAAAGGCCTGACGATCGTCGACGCCACCTGTCCGATGGTCACGAAGATCCACGTTCAGGCCGAGAAGCTGCGCGCCGACGGCTACAAGATCATCGTGGTCGGCGATCCCAACCACCCCGAAGTAAAGGGCACGCTCTCGCACGTCCCGGGCGCCTGGTGCATCCAAACGCCCGACGACATTGCCGCGCTTCCGCGCGCGAGCAAGGTCGGCGTCGTCGTGCAATCAACCTGGTCCGGCGCCGGTTTCACGGAGATCGTGAAGAAGCTCTCGTCGAAATATTACGAAGTGCGCGCGGTCAACACGATCTGCACCGATACGCACAATCGCCAATCCGAGGCCGAACAACTCGCGACGGAAGTCGAAGTCATGGTCGTCGTCGGCGGCAAGACCTCCGCGAACACCAAACACCTGGCCGATTTGGCTGCAACTCAGGGCGCGCGGTCTTACCACATCGAGGGTCCCGATGAACTGCAACCACAGTGGTTCGAGAACGTCGCGGTGGCCGGGTTGATGTCGGGCGCTTCGACGCCCGGTTGGCTCGTCGATCAAGTGGAAGCCCGGATGGAGGCACTGAGCCGTCGAGCTAGTTAACGTCATCGAGGGCCATCTGGCGCGCACGATCGAGCGCCATCGCGGATCATCGCCGATTTACGAGATGATCCGCTATCATTTTGGCTACGATCAAAATGGGAAGACCAAGTCGGGCAAACGGCTTCGTCCTCAGCTTCTCTTACGGACCGCGCTTGAAGAAGGCGGCACGCTTCAGTGCGCCCTCGACGCCGCGATTGCGATTGAGATCTTGCATAACTACTCGCTGGTTCACGACGATATCGAAGACGGCGACGAACTCCGTCACGGACAGACGACGATTTGGGCGCAGTTCGGCATACCGCAAGGCATCAATGCCGGCGATGCGATGTGCGCGCTCTCGTATCTCGCGCTGATGCACGAGGAGGCGGTGGTGCCGAGCGACCGCGTCGTCGAAATGCTGCACGTCCTGCACGACGCCAACTTGCGGATGTGCGAAGGGCAAGGCATCGATATCAAGTTCGAATCGCTGCCGAGCGTGACGATGGAACAGTATCTCGAGATGGTCTCGGGTAAGACGGGTGCATTGTTTTCGGCGTCCTGCGAGCTGGGAGCGCTGGCGGCGGGCTGTACGCCCGATCGTGCGAAACAGTATGGAAGACTAGGCCGCGTGTATGGCCGCGCCTTTCAAATTCGCGACGATGTTTTGGGAACGTGGGGATCGACCGATGTCACCGGAAAGCCGAACGGGGCCGATATCGCGCGCCGCAAGTGGAGTTTTCCGGTCGTCTGGGCACTCGGCACGCCGCCCTCGGAGGATCGCGACGTAATCGCGCGCGCGTACGGGCGGCTGGCTCGTCTCGGCGCCGACCGTGTCGGTGAAGTGATTGCGGCGCTCGATCGGCTGGGTGCGCGCTCCGCCGCCGACGATGCCCACGATCTCGCGCTGGCCGAAGCCGACACGATCGCCGGCCAGGCCCGGATCGATACAGGGCGCACGATTCGCGATTTCCTCGCGCAAGGAGCACGCCGCGTTGCGTAACGCGTTGCGGCCGGCGGAACGCTCGACGACGCTCGCGCTGATTGCGCTGCTGGCGCTTGCGTTCCTCGTCCGGCTCGTCTTCATCCCGGCCGACGGATTCAAGGGCGACGTTTTGACGTTTGAATCGTGGGCGCTGACCTTAGCCGAGCATCCGATGCGCGACTTCTTTGCGAAGGCCGGCTTCGCAGACTATCCTCCGGGCTATTTCTACGTCTTGTGGTTCGTTGGGCATGCGTACAAGCTGCTCGTCCACTCGGACCCCAACTGGTCCATGCTCAAGCTCTTCGTCAAGCTGCCTGCTATCCTCATGGACCTCGTCGATGCAGCGTTGATCTTCGTGCTGGTGCGCCGCTCGGCGTCGCTCGCCCGGGCGTTCGGCGCCGCGGCGCTATTCGCGTTCAATCCGGCGACGATCTTCATCTCGGCGTACTGGGGACAAGTCGATTCGGTCGCCGCTGCGCTGACGCTCTTAACGATCCTCCTGATGTACGACGCGGCGACCAAGACCGGGAAGGCCGCCACATATTCGCTGGTCGGAGCGTGGCTCGCCGTCGCTGCGGCGATCCTGATGAAGCCGCCCTCGATCGTGCTCGTGCCGCTGATGCTGGCGTTCATGGTGACGACCGACGATCGCGCGGTGCAAGTGACGCGGCGTCTCGCGACCGCGATCGGAATCGGTGGCGCCTTGGTGCTCGCGTACCTTTCGACGCTGCCCTTCCATCCGGGCTGGAACCCGATCGAGCAATTCGTATGGTTGTACGGCCGCTATCAGTACGCGAGCGGCGTGTATCCGTACACGTCGGTCAACGCCTTCAATATCTATTCGATCGTGCACCATATGTGGGAACCTGATTCGCAGCCGCTGAGCCTGTGGGGACACGTGGTGGGGCCACCGGAGTACGTCTGGGGCATCCTGTTGATGCTGGCCGCGGTCGCGCTCGTCGTTTCGCAGTACGTCCAGCGCCGCGATCCCATTGCGTTTCTCGAAGCGGCTTTCATTCTTTCGCTGGGCTACTTCGTGTTGCTGACGCGCATGCACGAACGCTACGTCTTCAACGCGTTGCTTCTGGCGATTCCGCTCGTCTGGTATCAGCGGCGCTATCTCATCGCGTCGCTCGGGCTTACGCTGACGCTCTTCGCGAATCTCTGCTATTCGCTCTACTATCTGCACGTGATGGACGGGAAGATCCCAGACGTCGATCCGCAGGATTTGATTCCGTGGTTGAGTCATCCGATGGCGCTGCTCAACTTCGCCATATTCTGTTATGCCGGATATATTTTCTTGGGCGTTGGAGATGATCCGCTAGAGCACATCGGCGGCGCGACCTTGTGGCAGCGTGTCGCAAATCCGCTGCGGGCCTGGTTCGCTCCGCTGCAGGGCGCGACCAAGATGCTTCGGATCGATTGGCTGATCGCGAGCGCGCTATCGGCCGGCTCGTTCCTCTCGATGTGGATCGGGTACAAGTGGCCGAACGAGAAGATCTTCGATGAGATCTACTACGCGCGCGCGGCTGAAGAGTACATCGCGCACAAGGATATCTTCGAATACACGCACCCGCCTTTGACCAAACTGATCATCACCCTCTCGACGCTGATGCTCGGCGATACGTCGCTCGGCTGGCGCTTCCTGAACATCGTGGTTGGCGCGCTGATGGTCCTGGTGCTCTACTGGTTTGCGAAACGCTTGCTCGGCTCGACGATGTTCGCGACGATCGCGGCGGGCTTCTTGGCGCTCGACGGGTTCCATTACGCGCAATCACGTATCGCGACGCCGGAGATCACGGTCGCGTTCTTCTCGATCCTCACGCTCTATGCGTTCTACCGGTTCTGGATCGCGAGCCAAGTGCGGGTCGCGCCCGAAGTCGCGCCCGACCTCAAGGTGCTGTTGCGAAGTGATGGACTTTGGGTCGCCGCCGTTACGCTTGGTGCGGTGGCCTTTGCGTGGTTTGTGACGCGCGGCCAATCGAACGCCGCGCACATCGTCGCATTCCTCTATTTCGAAATCGGCGGCTATCTCGCGGTGCGGCTCTCGACGTCCCTGCGACGTCCGCTGCGAACCGTCGTCTCGTACGCCGACGGCTCGCGCTACGCCGGCGGCACGCTCGAGACGTTCGACGGCGGACGGGCTGCGGCGCGCGGGATTCCGGCCGCGGGCGAATCGACGAAACTCGACGAGAAGGCCGGACTGGCCTACGCCGACGACGAGTTGCGCATCGATTACGATCGCGGCGGTGGGGCGCTGTATACGACGCCCGAAGGCGCGGCGACGTTTACGCCCGATGGGATTATGCGGGCCGGCAGCGAGACGATCGACGGGCGGCGTGACGGTCGCATCTGGATGTGGATCCTCGCGCTCTGCGGCGGATGTTTGGCCGCGAGCAAGTGGAACGGACTCTTCGATTACTTCGTCGTTTGGCTGCTTGCGGTGGGCGTCGCCACGCAACGCTTTTGGGCGCCGGCGTTGCGCGCACTGGGCGGCGCGCGCCGGACGGCGCTTCCGGCGAGTTGGGGGAATCCGTTCGGGTTCTCGCTGGATATCCTGGCAGCGTCGATGCTCTTCGTCGGCGCGACCGTCTATCTGCTCTCGTACGTTCCGTATTTCATGCTGGGCGAAGGTCACAACCTTGGAACGCTGGTCGAGATGCAGCACGATATGTACGCGTACCACTGCTGCGCCTCGACCGTGATGATCTCGGCCGGCGCGAAGCATCCGTACGCGTCGAGCTGGTGGCAGTGGCCGTTCATCTTGAAACCGATCTCTTACTACTATCACGATTTCAGAGTCGGCGCCGCGCTGCAATCCAGGACCGCATGCTGCGTCGCGGAGATTCTGGCACTGCCCAATCCGGCGGTATGGTGGCTCGGGCTCGTCTCTGTGCCGTTCATGGGCTGGATCGGTTGGCGCGAACGGAACAAGGGCTTCCTGCTGCTCTTCGTCGCGTACATCTTGCAGTGGCTGCCCTGGATCGCATCGCCGCGGCTCGCGTTCGAGTACCATTTCTTCCCGAACCTGGCAGTCATCTGCCTGGCCGATGCCGTGCTGCTGCAGCGTGTTTGGCAGCTGGCGCGCAGCGGCGGACCAGTCTGGCCCCGCGTCGCCGTCTACGTCTACTGCGCCCTCGCGATCGGCGCATTCGTCTTCTGGTTCCCGATCGTCTCGGGCATGCACGTCACTTGGGATACGTGGGACGCACGCATGTGGCATGACCTCTTCGGAAATCAATGGGTCCTGGGCAACCCCTCCGACCTTGCAAAGCTTGCGAGGTAATCGCGATGTCGGGTCATTCCAAGTGGCATAACATCAAACTGCGCAAGGGAAAGGCTGACGCGCAGCGCGGCGCATTGTTCACCAAGCTCTCGAAGGAGATCATTCTCGCGGCCAAGAGCGGCTCGCCCGATCCCGAAGCCAACTATCGTCTCAAGATGGCGGTCGATAAGGCGCGCGAGAACAACGTGCCCCAGGACAATATCAAGCGCGCGATCGCGCCCGCGACGGGCGCCGACGGAGCGAAAGAGATCGAGGAGTTGCGTTACGAGGGGTACGGGCCGGCCGGGGTTGCGATCATCCTCGAGGCCGCGACCGATAATCGCAATCGCACGGCCAGTGAACTACGGTTTCTCTTTAGCCGGCACGGCGGTTCGCTCGGCGAAACGGGCAGCGTGGCCTGGATGTTCGATGCGCGCGGTCTGCTCGAAGTCGAACAGGGCCGGCTCAGTGAGGACCAGTTGACGGAAGCGGCCCTGGTCGACGGCGTGATCGACGTGCGTTATGCGACCGACGGCGACCGTTCCGAGATCATCACCGAGCCGGCCGAACTAGCCGCCGTGCGCGACCGGTTGGCCGCCAACGGATTGCGCGTTACCTCGATGGTTCTGGGCGTCGAGCCCAAGCAGACCGTCGCGCCGAGCGGGAACGACCTACGCGAGGTCATCACCTTTCTCGACGCACTCGAGGAACACGAAGACGTGCAGCGGGTCTTTTCAAATGCCGAGTTGGACGAGGAGCAACTTGAGGCCCTCGCCTGAAGCCGGCGCGCGCGGGGGGCAGAACCTCCACCGCGATGCGCGTTGGCTGACCAAGCAAGATTGGTTTTTCGCGATGGCGCTGGCGCTCTTTGTTGGCGTGATCGTCTGGTTCGGCCGCTCGATTGAGGACTTTCTGCAGCCTTCGGAACCGAGTCTACCGGCGCCGACGCTGGTCGGCCAGACGCTGAACGACGCGATGCGGACGGCCGATCGCGTGCGTTTGCACGCCGTCGTGATTTCGCGGCAGAACAGCGACCAGTACCCCAAGGATTTGGTCATTCGCCAAGATCCGGCGGCCGGCGCTCAGGTTCGTGAAGGGCGCCAGATCTCACTTGTCGTGTCAAGCGGCGTGCAAATCTTTCCGATGCCGGATTTACGCTACGAAACGATGCGCGAGGTCAACCTCGATCTCTCGCACTTCAAACTCACGCTCGGCAAAGTGCACCAGGTCGATAGCGACGAGGTGCCCGCCAACCGGATCGTCTCGCAAGATCCGCCGCCGCTCTCGTCGGTTCGCCTCGGCACGATCGTCAACATCGACGTTTCGAAGGGCGGTTTGGTCAAGACGCACCTTCCGAGTTTCGTCGGACTTTCGATCGACGAGGCGCGCGATGCGATCAAGAAACAGAAATTGCATCTCGGTCAGATCGTTTGGACACCATTTGGGCGCTGGGGCCCGCCGCGCGGCGCAATCGTGCGCCAGAACCCTGGAGCGGGAGCCGCGATCGAGAGCGGTCAAGACGTTTCGCTCCAAGTCAGTGCTGGGCCGGCCGAAGCAGGCTACCTCGTCCGGCAAGTGCACGCGATTGCGACGGTTCCCGATACACAAGCCGGCCTTGCGAAGGCGCCGAACGTGCGCATCGAAGTACGCGACGAGACCGGCACCTGGAACGTCTTCAACTCGTACGCGCAGCCCAAGCAGCGGCTCGATTTTAATCTCACCGTCATCGGCACGGCCGAACTCGATATGTACGTCAACAACGAATTGCTCAGCTCGACGAAGCTCGGGACCGAACCCGTGCCCAAAGGCTCAGCGCAGGACACCCGGCAATGATCAAGATCGCGCCCTCGCTCCTCTCGGCCGATTTCAGTCAAATTGCCGCGCAGATCGCGCTCGTGGAAAGCGCCGGCGCGGACTACCTGCACCTCGACGTGATGGACGGGCGCTTCGTGCCGAACATCACCTGGGGGCCGAAGATCATCGGCGACTTGCGCCATCTTTCGAAGCTGCCGTTTGACGCGCATCTCATGATCGAAGAGCCCGACCGGTACGTGGCCGATTTCCGCAAAGCGGGCGCCGACATCATCACCGTGCACGTCGAGGCCTGCGTACACTTGCAACGGGTCGTCGCGCTCGTCCGGTCGCTTGGCGCGAAAGCGGGCGTCGCGATCAACCCATCCACGCCGGTCGAGATGCTGCAGGACGTGATCGGCGATATCGATCTGGTGCTCGTCATGAGCGTCAATCCGGGATTTAGCGGCCAAACGTTCTTGCCCAATACGCTGAAGAAGCTGCGCGCGGCCCGCGCCCTGATCGATACGCGCAACCCGGCCTGCGAACTCGAAGTCGACGGCGGCGTCGGCCGAAAGAATATCGGCGCGGTCGTCGCAGCTGGTGCGCGGGTCATCGTCATGGGATCGAGTATCTTCGGCGCGGCGGATCCGGCCGGCGAACTTCGCGCGCTGCGCAAGTTGGCCGAGGCGCCGGCGGGGACGCGCTGACCGAAGACGCGCTGATCGCGGCGCTCCGCGCGATCGTCGAAGCGCCGTCTGCGGGCGCGGGCGCAAAATCGCGCGAACTCGTCGCAGGGATCGGCGACGACGCCGCCGTCTGGCAGCCGTCGCGTTCGCACCTCTCCGTTATTACCACCGACGCATTGGTCGACGGCGTTCACTTTCTCTCGGCCTCGATGGACGCGCGCGGCGTCGGTCATCGCGCTATGGCCTCGAACCTTTCGGATATCGCGGCGATGGGCGCCCGGCCGGTACTTGCGACCGTCGCACTCGGCGTCGCAGCCGGAACGTCCGAGGAATGGATTCTCGAATGCTATCGCGGGATGTACGCGCTCGCGAGCGAGCACGGCACCAAGATCGCCGGCGGCGACATCGTTCGCGCGCCGGCCTTGCTGCTCTCGATCACGGTCGTCGGCGAGGTTTCTCGATCGCGTTTGCGCCGCCGCGACGGCGGGCGCGCGGGCGATGTTCTCGCGCTGACGGGGCCGCTCGGAGCGAGCCGCGCCGGACTCGAACTGATGCGCCGTTCGCTCGATATCGAGGCGTCCGCACGCGAGTCCGCGCTGCGCGCATTCAATACCCCGGCGCCGCGAGTCGCCGAGGGCCGCTGGCTCGCGGCTTCATCGCACGTGCACGCAATGATGGACTGTTCCGATGGGCTCTCGACCGACGCCGGGCGTTTAGCTGTGGCGAGCGGTCTCGGCGCCACGATCGTCGCGATTCCAACGCACGATGCCGCGAAAGCCGTCGCCGAAGCGCTCGGTGAAGACGGACGAACCTACGCGCTGGACGGCGGAGAAGATTTCGAATTGATCGTCGCGGTCGCGCCGCGCGCGTTCGCACACCTCGCGCGCCGCTTCGCACTGCACTTCGGCCGGCCGCTCATCTCGATCGGAAAGCTCGACAAAGCCTCGGGCCTGCGTTTGCACGAAACGGCCCAGCCCGAGCGGGAACTCGTCCCGGCCGGCTGGGATCATTTGCGCTACTATGGGTAGGATATAACGATGAAGATTTTTCTTGACACCGCCGATATCGAAGAGATCCGCACCGCGGCAAGCTGGGGCATCCTCGAGGGCGTGACGACCAACCCGTCGCTCTATGCCAAGGCCGGCGGCGGGTCGTACGAATCGATCCTGACCGAGATCTGCAAGATCACGCCGGGTCCGGTTTCGGCCGAAGTCGTCGCCGAAGATGTCGAAGGAATGCTGAAGGAGGGACGCGCCTTCGCGAAGCTCGCGTCCAATATCTACGTGAAGGTTCCGATGAGCGAGCCGGGTCTGCAAGCGATGGCCCGTTTCAAAGCGGAAGGCATCAAGACCAACTGCACGCTGATTTTCAGCGCGAACCAGGGGTTATTGGCGGCGAAAGCCGGCGCGAGCTTGATCAGCCCGTTCGTGGGGCGTTTAGACGATATCAATCAAGACGGCATGACCGTCATTCGCGAACTCGCCGAAATCTTCGCGATCCACGACCTCAAGGCGGAAGTTTTGGCCGCCTCGATGCGTCATCCGTTACACGTCACGCAGGCCGCGCTGGCAGGCGCGCACATCGCGACGATTCCGCTCAAAGTGCTCAAGCAGATGGTTCGCCATCCGCTGACCGATAGCGGGATCGCGACGTTCCGAGCCGACTGGGAGAAGGCTAGGCGCGCTTGACCCGGCGCGAGCGCAAGCACTGCGTGCAGACGCGCTTGGTCATGTGGGTCCCGCGCTCGTCGACGCGGACCGGCTGAAGGTTCGGCAGCCAGCGGCGGCGCGTCTTGTTCATGGCGTGGCTGACGTTGTTGCCGGCCATCGGGCCCTTACCACACGTGTCGCAGCGCTTCGCCATGATGTCCTACCGTATTCTCCGCGGATGAAAGCAAACCGGGCTCGAGCGGCCCGGACAACCCGCAGATTGTAGCACGCCCCCCAAGTTCCGGCAATTCACTTAGCCTGCGCTGCCCGGTCCGAGCGCGCCGCGAGCGCGGAAGCAAGCGAGCGACCCGCCGGGGCCAGCGCCGCTCCCGCTGCCGGGCGTGCCGTGTCGCGAGGGCGAGCAAGGAGTCCCTGGAGGGCGCTCCAAACGCAAGTTCCAGTGGACGTAACGACCCTTGACGGGCGGACCTTCGCGAAGTTCGTTGCCGCCGGGACGTATTTTTTGCGGAAGTACCGAGGCGTTCTGAACGACCTCAATGTCTATCCGGTCCCGGATGGCGCCACCGGTTCCAACCTCTACCTGACGGCGCGGGCCGCCTGGTCCGAGGCGACCCGTCAGCGCGCCGAACCGTTGTCCGTGGTGGCCGAAGCGGTGGCGCGGGGCAGCCTGCTGGGTGCGCGGGGGAACTCCGGCGTGATCCTCTCGCAGATGCTGCGCGGCTTCGCCCACAGCGTCCGCCACCGCGAAGCGATCGACACGTTCCAGCTCGCGCTCGGGATGCGCGAGGCGGTGAGTTCCGCCCGCGCCGCGCTGACCAAGCCGGTCGAGGGGACGATTATCTCTGTTGCCGGCGCAGCTGCCGAGGAAGCCTACCGGCTGGCGGTGCGCGAGCCCGACTTCTACCGCCTGGCGAACGCGGTCGTGCGGGCCGCCAACGCGGCCCTCGAGCGGACCCCCGACCAGCTTCCGGCGCTCAAAGAAGCCGGCGTCGTCGATGCGGGCGGCGCGGGGTTCTGCTATTTCATCGAGGGCGCGCTGCGTTTTCTCCCCGAGCAGGCCGCCCGGGTGCCGGCGTTCCCGCGCCGCCCGGTTCGATCGGTGGTCTTCACCCGCCGCCAAGCCGTCGGCGAGTACCGCTACTGCACCGAATTCGTGCTCGAGGACGCGACGCTCGAGACGCATCCGCTGCGCGAACTGCTCGAGAAGCAGGGCGACTCGCTGCTGGTGATCGGCGGCCTGCCCACCATCAAAGTGCACCTGCACACCGCCGAACCGGACCTGGTCAAAGCGGCGGCCGCCCGCCACGGTACCGTGACGCGCTGGAAAGTCGAAGACATGGCGCAGCAGCATCATCTGCTGGTCGTCGACGCCGCCGCGCCGCCGTTCGGCGTTGCCTCCGTCGTCGCGGGGGCGGGGTTCGAGCGCATCGTTCGCGAGCTCGGCGCCGAGGTGGCGATCCGTGCGCGCGCCGGCGCGAATCCGTCGGTCGAAGAGCTGCTGATCGGGGTGAACGCCGCGCTAGCCTCGACCGTCTACCTGCTCCCCAACGATCCGAACGTCGCGCTCGCCGCGCGCGAGTTGGACGCGCTCACCGAGAAGCGCCTGATCGTCGTTCCCACCCGCGATCCGGTGGGCTGCGGGGCGATGCTGCTGCGGCTGGCCGGGAAGGCGACCCCGCCGACGCTCGACGACCTGACCGCGGCGCTCGACGAGGTGCGCGCCGCGTCGGTGTTCTTCGCGGGCAAGGACTCGCGCGTCGACGGCGTCGCCGTCGAGCGAAACGCGCCGGCCGCGTCGGTTGGGGGACGTTTGCTCACCGGTGCGACGCTGGGCGAGGTGATCGTCGCGGCGGCCGGGCAGCTCGGCGCCGCTGAGGGCGGCCTGATCACGCTCTATTATGGAGGCTCGCAAAAAGAGCGCGACGCGCAGAAGTACGCAGCCCTGCTCGGCGAACGGTTCGCCGGCGTGGAGGTGGAGTATTACTACGGCGGTCAGGCGAGCATCGAGTGCTGGATCAGCCGTGAGCGCTGAATCGCGCCGTCCCGTCATCGCCGTCGACGCGATGGGCGGCGACGCGGCGCCGGGCGAGATCGTGGCCGGAGCGCTGCTGGCGCACCGCGACGGGCTGGGCACGATCGTGCTGGTCGGCGATCGCGCGCGCATCGAACCGCTGCTGGCGGGCGAACGCGGGGTCGAGATCGTGCACTCGGCCGGGCACGTGCCGATGGATGCACAGGCGTCCGCCGTCGTGCGCAAGGCCGCCGGCACGTCGCTCGGTGACGCGGTG
>PLDY01000166.1 GCA_003136895.1 Candidatus Erabacter solicola
GGTCTCATCGGGCCGAACGGCGCTGGAAAGACCACGCTCTTCAGCCTGATCGGCGGGGCTGAGAAGCCGACGAGCGGAACGATTGAATTCGAGGGCCGCGTCATAAGCGGGCTGCGTCCGAGCCGGATCGCGCAACTCGGGATCGCCCGAACCTTTCAGATCGTTCGCCCGCTTGCCCGGCTGACCGTGCTCGAAAACGTCATGATCGGGGCCTATTGCCGCGTCGCAGGCCGTGCATCGGCGCGTGAGATCGCGCTGCATTGGCTTGAATTCACCGGTCTCATTCACCGCAAAGATGCGCTCAGCCGCAGTTTGACGATTGCCGATCGGAAGCGCTTGGAAGTCGCGAAGGCGTTAGCGCTCGATCCCGAGCTCTTGCTGCTCGACGAGGTGATGGCCGGTCTCAACAACTCCGAGGTCGACGAAGCGCTGCAACTCTTGCGGACGGTGAACGAACGCGGCGTCACGCTGATCGTGGTCGAACATTTGATGAAGGCGATCATGTCGATTTCGGAGACGGTCGTCGTGTTGGCCGAAGGGAAGAAGATCGCCGAAGGCACGCCGCTGGAAGTCACGAGTTCACCGCAAGTCATCGAGGCCTACCTTGGCGCCCGTTTCGCGAAACGGCAATTGGAAGAGCGCGAGAAGGCTGCCCCCGAGACGAGCGCCTAATGGCGTTTGCCGTGAAGAATCTGAGCGCGAGTTACGGCGACACGCGCGTCCTCTGGGATGTCTCGCTCGAAGTCGGTGAGGGCGAGGTCGTCGCGCTGATCGGCAGCAACGGCGCCGGAAAATCGACGCTGCTGGGAGCGATCAGCGGTCTCGTGCACATCGATGCGGGCAGCGTCCAGTACGCGGGCCGCGAGTTGGCCCACCAGGCACCCGACCAAATCGTGCGCGCCGGCGTGGTCCAGGTGCCGCAGGGTCGCCGTCTATTCGGAAGCTTGACCGTGCGCGAGAACCTGCTGATGGGCGCCTACCTGCGCGATGACAAAGAGGTGAAAGCCGACCTCGAGCGTGCGCTCGAACTGCTGCCGCGCCTGCGCGAACGTTTCGAGTTTCTCGCCGGCCGCCTTTCGGGCGGGGAGCAGCAGCAAGTCGCAATCGCTCGCGCGCTGATGGCGCGACCGAAGGTGCTGCTGATCGATGAGATGTCGCTCGGCCTCGCGCCGGTGCTGGTCGATCAATTGCTCGTCATCATGGAACAGATCCACAAGAGCGGCGTCACGATCCTGATGGTGGAGCAAGACGTCCAGACCGCTCTTGAATTTGCGCAGCGCGCCTACGTCCTCGAGACCGGCCGCATTATCCTGAGCGGCCCGTCCGCGTCGCTTCTCAACGACCCCAGCGTGAAGAAAGCGTATCTGGGAGTCTAGTGCGCATTGCGGTAACCGGCGCGAACGGCACGATCGGTCGGCAGCTCTGCGCCGACTTGGCGAAGGACCATTCCGTGGTGCGCATCGATCTGTCGGACTCCGATCGGGATGCCGACGTTCGCGATCTCGCGGCGCTGCAGGCGGCCTTCGAAGGTTGCGAGGCGCTCGTGCACTTGGCCGGCGTCGTCTCGCTGGAAGCGAGCTGGGAGGACGTCTATTCGACCAATATCGGCGGAACGTATAACGCGTTCGAAGCCGCGCGCCGGGCGGGAATCGGACGCGTCATCTTCGCGTCCTCGAATCATGCGGTCGGAATGCACGAGATCGAGAATCTTCCACAGATTTACGAGCCGGAGTTCGGACTCGTGGTCGGCACCGAGTCGCCCTTTCGGCCCGACTCGCTCTACGGCGTTTGGAAAGCCTTTGGCGAGGCGCTGGGACGGTACTACAGCGAAGCGCACGCGATGCAAGTTGCATGCGTGCGGATCGGGTCAATCACCGAACACGACGATCCGCGTCACGCCAGCGTGGCGCAGTCGTCGGGCTGGTTAGACCTCACCGAGGAGCAGAAGTTTAAACGATACGCCTCAACCTGGATGTCGCAGCGCGATTTCGCACGGCTGGTGCGCGCTATCCTTGCAAGCGATGTCGCGTTCGGAGTGGTCTACGGTGTCGGTGATAACGCGACGCGTTTTTGGGACCTCGAGCCGGGCCGCGCGCTCTACGGTTTCTGGCCCGAGGACGGCGTTCGGTAACTATTTCGCGTCGGCGTCGGGCTGCATCATGCCGAACGGCGTGCCTTCCGGATCGGCGGCATAGGCGAACCAGCCGACGGTCGGAATCGCCATCTTCGGCGACTTGATCGTGCCGCCGTTGGCTTTGACTTTCTCGATCATCGCGTCGAGGTTCTCGACGCCGATCGTGTTGACGACCGGACCCATCGCTTCGTTCGCGCCCATGAGCGCGCCGTTGATCCCGTTCGAGCCTTCTTTGCCGGTCTCGGCGAGCCAGTACTCCGTCGGCGCCGGCCACTTCTCGATCTTCCACTCGAACGTATCGGTATAGAACTTGGCCAACGCGGCCGGATCCTTGGCCGCGATTTCAAAATGAACGACCCGATTCATCGTGCGCTTCTCCTTGGCAAATGGCTTCGAGTCCGGCCACCTTCCGAGCGGGACCGCACAACGCCTTTCCGTTGTTGGTCCCGTGAGTTGCTCGGATTGCAGGATGCGAGGTGAGGGCACGCATAACGATTCGTCTACCGTTCGAGGAGCGCGAAACGTGCCGGCCCCGTCACAGACCATCGACGAGTATCTTGCGCGTTTGAGTGACGAGAAGCGAACTGCACTCGAGAAGCTTCGAAGGGCGATCAAGTCCGCGGCGCCCAAATCGCAGGAGTGCATCAGCTACAAGATTCCGGCCTTCCGGCTCGCTGGAAGGATGCTCGTGCCGTTTGGCGCCGCCGCGAATCACTGCGCCTCCTACGCCGGTGCTCACCCGGTCAGAGCCCACAAGGACGAACTCAAGGCCTACGATGCTAGCAAGGGCACGATCCGCTTTCCAGCGGACAAGCCTTTGCCCGCTGCGCTCGTGAGGAAGCTAGTAAAGACTCGGATCGCGGAGTTCGCCGCCCGTACGCCGGGCGCCGTAGAGCGCTGCGCGCCGGCGCTGACCTACCCTTTGGGGACGGTCGGCAGGCCCTCGTGGCTCCACTCCATCCAGGAGCCGTCGTAGACCGCGACGTCCTTGAAGCCGGCTTGGAGGAGTGCGAAGTACGAACCGGACGCCGAGACGCCGCTGCCACACGAAACGACGGTGCGCTTTCCGCGGTCGAGTCGCAGTTCATCGACGAGCGTGTCGAGTTTCGCGTGCGGCGCGATTCGGCCGCCGTGCTCGTCCTCGAGCAACTGCGAACCAGAGAGACGGCGCGCGCCTTTGATATCGCGGTCGCGGAGTGCGTAGGTCGTATCCCGTTGCGTTTCGAGCAACTGCGCGTCCTCGCGGCCTTCCGAGATCGCCAAGACCTCATCGCGCGTCGCGCGCAGTTCGGGGCGAACATGCGGCCGGAAGCGGGCATTCGGATACAGCGGCGTGCGCCGGGTCGACGCGCCGTGCGCGTCCTTCCAAGCGGGGAATCCGCCCGCGAGAATACACGCGGCGTCGTGTCCGTAGTAGCGGCACATCCAGACCAGCCGCGCCGCGTACGGCACGGTTCCGTCGTCATAGGCGACGACTGTCATCCCGTCGCCGATACCATGCGCGCTCATGACCTCAGCGAAGCGTTCGGCCGGCGCGACCCGCGCGGCGTACGGTGTCGCCGGATCGTGCAAATGCTCGGCGTAGTCGAGATGAACGGCGCCGAGGATGTGACCGTCGGCGTAGAGTTCGGCGCCGCCTGGAAGTTTGAGCTCGGGCGCGCCGTGCGGCGTGCTGCGCGTATCGACGATGCGGACACGCGGATGGAGCAGCCGGCGCATCAGCCAGTCGACGTCGACGAAGGGCGGCTCGAAGGTGACCTCGGCGCTCGGATGCAAGCCGCCATTCGCGCCGCCGGCGGGCGTCACGCGGGCACGGCCGAAGCGGCGAGGCCGAAACGCTGTTCCGCGTCGTCGGCGATATGTTTGCCGATTGCGAGCGACGATGTCGCTGCCGGCGACGGCGCGTTACGCACGTGCACGATGCCCTCCGCGCCTTCAAAGACGAAGTCGTCGACGAGCGAACCGTCGGAGGCCATCGCTTGCGCACGCACGCCGGAGGGCCCGGTCAGACAATCCTCAGGCTGCAATTCCGGAATGTAGCGTTGCAGCGCGCGAACGTACGCGCCGCGCACGACGTCGCGATACATCTCGCCGGCGCCCATCTTCCAATACTTCGTCGCCATCTTGACGAAGCCGGGGTAGGTCAACGCATCCCAGAGTTCGGGCGGATTGATCGTGAGGAACGAGTAGCCCTCGCGCGCGAAGGCGAGCACGGCGTTGGGACCGAGCCAAATCGAACCGTCCATGCGCGGCGTGAAGTGCACGCCGAGGAACGGAAACTCAGGGTCCGGGACGGGATAGATGTTGCCCTTCACGAGATGCGCCCTCTCGGGTTTGAGAATGAGATAATCGCCGCGGAAGGGCACGATCTTCGGATCGCGGCCTCCGCCCGTCATCTTTGCTAACTTGTCGGAGTACAGCCCGCCACAAGTGATGACGTTCTTCGCTTCGATCTCGCCGTTCTTCGTGTGCAAGACCGTGACGCCGGCGCGCCGCGTGATCTCGTTGACTTCGTGATCGAGGAAAAACTCGGCCCCAAGCGCCTTCGCGTCGTCGGCATACGAGCTCGAGACGCGGCCCCAATCGACGATCCCGGTCACGGGCGAGAAGATCGCTCTGATTCCGCGGCAATGCGGCTCGCGTTCCGTAATTTCGGCAGCGTCGAGCATCTCGAGGCCTTCGACGCCGTTCGCTAGGCCGCGCTCCCAAAGATCTTGCAGACGTCCGAGTTCGCTCTCTTCGGTGGCGACGATCAGCTTGCCGACTTGGTGATATGGAATGTTTTTTTCGCCGCAGTACTGCCAAACAAGTTTACGGCCTTCGACACAGAGTTTCGCTTTGAACGAACCCGGCTTATAGTAGATCCCGGAGTGGATGACGCCGCTGTTGTGCCCGGTCTGGTGCTTGTTGAAGGCGTTCTCTTTTTCGACGCCGGCCACGCTCAGGTACGGGTGCCGAACCTTCAATTCACGGGCGCTGGCCAGGCCGACGATCCCGCCGCCGACGACTGCGATGTCGTAGATCATAGTAAGATTATTCTCGCAAGCCCGGGTGCCGCCCGCTAGGACTTTCCCCGTCTCCCCCGGCGGCATGGGCCGGCGCCCTGGCGTGGAATCGGCTCGGAAGCACGCTCGCTGCCGGGAGGAAAACGTGGCCGCCACGCTCGATCGCATCGCTCCGTTCCACAATGAGGAGATTCGCAATTTCGCGCGTCCCGCCGATCGAGCGTCGCTGCTGGCTGCGCTCGAACGTGCGCGCGCGGGACTAGGCCGGCATTACCCGCTTGTGATCGACGGCCGCCGCGTCGAGACCGCGAAGAGTATCGAATCGCACAATCCGGCCAAGCCGGGTGAAATGATCGGAAGCGTCGGCTCGGCCTCGCTCGAGCAAGCGAACGATGCGATCGGTGCCGCCCTCGGCGCCTTCGAATCGTGGAAGCGCGTCTCCGTGGAAGAGCGGGCGAAGTACCTCTTCAAAGCGGCCGAGCTCGTTCGGCAGCGGCGCGATGACTTCAACGCGCTGCTCGTCCTCGAAGTCGGCAAGAGTTGGATCGAAGCCGATGCGGACACGGCTGAGACGATCGACTTTCTGGAGTTCTACGCGCGCGAAGCGTTGCGCTACGCGAACCCTCCGTCGTTGCCGCCGATTGCGGGCGAAGAGAATCGGCTCGCCTACATTCCGCTCGGCGTCGGCATCGTGATCCCGCCTTGGAACTTTGCCTTCGCGATCATGGCCGGCATGACGACTGCGGCGCTCGTCGCGGGCAATACAATCGTACTCAAGCCGTCGAGCGATTCGCCGGTCATCGCCGCTCAGTTCGTCGATCTGTTGCACGAGGCCGGCCTCCCGCCGGGCGTCGTCAACTTCGTTCCGGGTTCCGGCCGCACGATCGGCGACGCGCTGGTGGCGCATCCCAAGACGCGTTTCATCGCGTTCACGGGCTCGAAAGAGGTCGGACTACACATCAACGAGTTGGCGAGCAAGACGCAACCGGGCCAGATTTGGATCAAGCGCGTCGTGGCCGAGATGNNCGGCCTTCGGCTTTCAGGGACAGAAATGTTCGGCCTGCTCGCGGGCGATCGTCGAAGCGTCGGTGTACGATGCATTCGTCGAGAAGTTATTGGCGCGAGTGAAAAAGATCTCGGTCGGCGATCCGGCGCGCCAAGAGACCTACATGGGGCCCGTCATCAACGAAGGCGCGATGACGTCGATCCTCGGCTACATCGACAAGGGCAGCGCCGAAGGGAAGCTGCTCGCCGGCGGAAAGCGTCTCCCGGGGGACGGCTGGTTCGTCGAGCCGACGATAATCGGCGACGTTCCACCGACCGGAGTCATTGCGCAAGAAGAGATCTTCGGCCCCGTCCTCGCGCTGATCAAAGCCAAGAATTATGACGACGCGCTTGCGATCGCCAACAACACGGAGTTCGGCTTGACCGGCTCGGTCTACTCGCGTGACGATGCGAAGCTGGAACGCGCGCGCGATGAGTTTCACGTCGGCAACCTGTACTTCAATCGCAAGAGCACCGGCGCCATGGTCGGCGCGCACCCATTCGGCGGTTTCAATATGTCCGGAACCGACTCGAAAGCGGGCGGCCCCGACTACCTCGGACTCTTCACGCAAGCCAAAATGGTCTCGAAGAAGATCACCGGCTGACGGGCGTCGCCGGGCGGTCGATCGGCGCGACGAGCTAGAACGAGCGCGGCATCCCCAAGATGTGTTCGCCGACGTAGGAGAGGACGAGGTTATTCGCGACCGGCGCCGTGATGTAGAGGCGCGTTTCACGAAACTTGCGCTCGATGTCGTACTCTTCGGCGAAGCCGTATCCGCCGTGCGCGTCCATCGCCGCGTTGGCCGCCTGCCATGAAGCCTCGGAGGCGAGCAGCTTGGCCATGTTCGCCTCGGCGCCGCACGCCTTGCCGGCGTCGAAGAGTTCGGCCGCTTGCCGGCGCACGAGGTCGGCGGCCTCGAGTGCGGCGTGCGCGTGCGCGATCGGAAACTGCACGCCTTGGTTCTGTCCGATCGGGCGGCCGAAGACGACGCGCTCACGTGAATATGCGACGGCGCGTTCGGTGAAGAAGCGCCCGTCGCCGATGCACTCGGCGGCGATCAGAATCCGTTCGGCGTTCATGCCGTCCAAGATATAGCGAAAGCCGAGGCCTTCCTCGCCGATCAGAGAGTCGAGCGGTACGTCGAGATCGTGAATGAAGACCTCGTTCGTCTCGTGGTTCATCATGGTACGAATCGGGCGCACGTCGATTGTGCCCGGACGCGCCTGATGCAGATCGACGAGGAACGCCGAGAGACCAAACGTCTTCTGTTTGGGGTCGTCGGAGAGAGGTGATGTGCGCGCCAAGAGCAGCATCAGGTCCGAGTGTTGCATGCGCGAGGTCCAGCACTTTTGACCGTTTACGATGTAGCGACTGCCGTCGCGCACGGCGGTCGTCGTGATGCTCGTCGTATCGCTGCCCGCACTGGGTTCCGTAACACCGAACGCTTGCAGGCGCAGACGGCCGCTAGCGATGCCGGGGAGGTACCTTTGCTTCTGCGCGTCGTTACCGTGACGAAGCAGCGTCCCCATGATGTACATCTGCGCGTGACAGGCGGCCGCGTTGCCTCCGGAGCGATTGATCTCTTCGAGAATCAGCGATGCTTCAGCCAGTCCGAGCCCTGCACCGCCGTACGCTGCCGGAATCAGCGCGGCCAGATAGCCGCCCTCGGTCAGCGCGTTGACGAACGCTTGCGGATACTCGCGTCCCGCGTCGAGTTGACGCCAGTACTCCTGATCGAAACTTTCGCAGAGCCGGCGCACCGCCGCTCGGAGCGCTTTTTGGTCGCCGGTGAGTTCGAGGCCGACGCGCGCGGCGCCGGCGGCGGCAGCGCTCATGTCTGCACGCCGAAGCGCGCGAGTAATTCGCGTCGTCCCAGGCTCGTGATCTCGAGTGCCCGGCTGTAGCGATCTTGCGTTGCCCAGCGCTTTTTCAGCAAGGCGCCCAGAAGCGCGCCACCGAGTGCGCCGGCGATATGCGGGCGTCGTTCGCTCCAGTCCAAACACGCAAATGCGAAGCGCCGGCGCATCGCCCGGGTTCCCGCGACGTCGATTCCGAGAGCTTCGAGCGCTTTCGTGCCGGTTCGGGTCAGATCGTAGGTATCGTCATTATCCGCGCTGGTCGCGGACAGCCAACCTTTCGTGACGAAATGGTCGTGCAGCGAAACCGCCACTTTGCCCGCTATGTGATCGTAGCAGGTCCGAGCCGCGTGCAAGCGTCTCGGCGTGCTCGGTACGAAGTTCTTCCGAGTGCCGCCGGCAAGGACGCTCAGCCCTTCCAGAGCCGTGGCGACGCTGGGTCCCCGCAAGCTGTAATAGCGATGCTTTCCCTGGGCGAGCACCTTCACCAAGCGTTCGGTCTTCAGGCGGTTCAGGTGCGCGCTCGCCGTCGACGGGCTCACATCGGCGACGATCGCCAGTTCGGTGCTCGTGCGCGCATGACCGTCCATCAGGTAATACAGGATCCGCGCGCGGGCCGGTTCGCCGATCGCCGCCGCGAGCCGCGATACGGCGGCGTCGGCATACTCCTCGACATTCATACTTCGATTGTAGACGAATCGTTCGTGCCGGGCAACCGGCATACTGTGGATAACCGCAAAATCGCCTTGCAACGAACTCTCAACGAGGAGCAGCATGCCAATGACCGTCACCTGCATCATCCGCTACCAGATCGATCCATTCCAGCGAGACGCGTTCAAGAAATACACCGAGAAGTGGGGCCGCATCATCCCCCGCTGTGGTGGCCATCTCGTGGGGTATTTTCTTCCGCACGAAGGCACGAATGACATCGCCTGGGGCTTGATTGCGTTCGATAGTCTCGCCTCGTACGAGACCTACAAGACTCGCTTGAAATCAGATCCCGAAGCGCAAGAGAATTTCGCAGCCGCGCAGAGTAAGCGACTGATCCTACGCGAAGAGCGAAACTTCGTGGAGGTCGTCGACGGAACGCTCGGGTTCCCACCGACACTCTAGGAGGCCCCGATCTCTTCCCGGAAAGCCGCTCCAAACGGATTCTGGGGGAAGGCATGCGCTACGCTACAACGCCCGCATGGGTCAACATCATGCTCATCGTGATGGGGCTGGCCTTTGCTGTTGCCGGCCTCATTCTCTTGGTATCCGGGCCGCAGCCGGTAGGTGCGATCGTCGGCGGAATTTGGCTTGCCCTCGGCGCCGGCGTGGTGCTCTTCGCGCTTCGCGCACTCCAGGGTCGCAAGAACGACGACCGCATCCGACGCGAAGGCAACGCTGCGACCGCGACCGTACTCGACGCGCAGACGACGGGCTTGATCGTCAACAACGTTCCGCAGTGGAAGCTTCAACTGCGAATCGACGGCGCCGGCGCTTCCTACGAGACGACGCTCAAAATCATGACGTACTCGCCTCCGATGACGGGCGCAGCGCTTGGTGTGCGGATCGACCCGCAACGCCGCGAACATGTGGTGCTCGCCGGCGATCAGACGGCTGCGGGAGGCGATCCCGCGGCGCTCATTCGATCTGCGCTTGCCGGGCGGTCGGGGGGACAGGACGCGCAGGTTCAGGCGGCCATTGAATCCACGCTGCGGCAGACCGGGCTCGCGGACGGCGAGAGCGCGGTCGCTAATCCGGACGGGAGCCGTACGATCACGATGACGTCGACGGCGCCGGAGGCTGACGACGACGTGGCCAAGGAGGGCGTTGCCGCGCACGATCCGGCCGAGACGATCCGACTGCTCGACGATCTCGAACGCATGCGCGCGAGCGGCGCGCTCGGTCAATCCGAGTTCGACGCACTGAAGCAGCGGCTACTCGGCAAAGCTTAGCTTCGAGGCGTGCGCTTGGGAACGGGACGGTTCGCCTCGGGTCGTTGTCCGCGCTTGTAGACCATGAACGTGCGCTTGTATTCGATCACGATCTCGCCGTTCTGATTGAACCCTTCGGTTCGCACCTCGATGATGCCGGCGCTCGGGCGCGACGACGATTCGCGTTTCCCGAGCACTTCGGTGCGCGCGTAGATCGTATCGCCGGCATAGACCGGGTGCGGCAGCGCGATCTCGCTCCAGCCGAGATTCGCGATCGCATTCTCGGAGATATCGCTAACGCTGAGGCCGGTCACCAGCGCCAGCGTGAACGTGCTGTTCATCAGCGGTTTTCCGAACGGCGTATCCTTCGAGAAGTGGTGATCGACGTGGATCGGATTTGTGTTCATCGTCAACAGTGTGAACCAAGTGTTGTCCGCATCGCTGACCGTGCGGCCGAGCCGGTGATCGTAGACGTCTCCCACCCCGAAGTCCTCGTAGTAGCGCCCCTGCCAGCCCGGCTTCGCGCTCATGAGCCGGCTGCGTTCGACGCCGCGCGAGCGACGGTACGCTGCGCGGAGGCAACGATTGGCGGATCGACCATCTTGCCGTTGACCACTGCGACACCACCGCGATCGAGGGCGGCGAGGATCGCGCGCGCGTGCGCAAGTTCGGCTTCGCCCGGCGTAAAGACGTCGCGAATGACGGCGACTTGCTTGGGGTGAATCGCGAGCTTTCCATCGAAACCGGATTCGACCGCGCGGCGTGCGTCGGCGCGCAAGCCGGCCTCGTCCTCGATGTCCAGAAAGGGTGCGTCGATCACAGCCTTCCCGGCCATGCGCGCCGCCATGACGACCGTGCTGCGATACGGCTGAAGAACTTCGGGTGTAGGTTGCGCGCCGAGCTCCGCGCAGAGATCGAAGGCACCAAACGCGAGCGCGACGACGCTTTGGTCGGCGGCGATATCATGGACGTTGAAGAGACCGCTGGTCGTTTCGATCAGCGCGATGACGGGGGCGGTCAGCCCAACGGCGCGCACGCTATGTTGTGTATCGACCTTAGGGAGAAGGATACCGCGTAGCCGCAGCCCGGCGAGCGTACTGATATCGGCGCGGCCTTCGGGAGTCTCCGACGGATTGATGCGCACGTACGCATCGAGCCCCGCCGCGAATGAAAGCCGCGCGGCATTGCGCGCAACCGGCTTGGCGCTGGGGGCGACCGCGTCTTCCAAATCGACGATCGCGGCGTCGGCGCCGCTCGCGACCGCCTTCGCAAAGCGCTCGGGCCGGTCGCCCGGAACGAAGAGGAGTACGGTCACCTTGAGGTCGCGTTGGTTCATCGCGTATCAATAAAGCGTCGCGATGCCAAAGTCTTTTTTCCCGTAAGAATTGCCTTGGTCTGGACTCATCAGGGCGAGGCTACGAGGCCCGAGCGAAGCGCAGCGGCCACGGCACGCGTCCGCGAACCGACGTTGAGTTTTGCGAGGACGCGTTCGACGTGCGTATCGACCGTGCGCGGGCTCAGCGTGAAGCGTTGCGCGATCTCCTTGTTGGTCAAGCCGTGCGTCATCAGTTCTAGAATCTCCAGTTCACGTTTGGTCAACTGCGAACCGTGCGGGGTACCCACGGTGCGCGCGGCCTCACGGCGCGGTTCGAACGCGCGCAGAAGAACATTCGCATCGGCGAGCCCGGGCGAGTTCGCCCGATAGACGAGCAGCCCCGCGAAGCCTTGACCCGCGTCGGCGGTGAGCGCAGAGGATGGTGCGCCGGTCGCCGCGGCCAGAATCGAGCGTGACGACGCGAGGGTTACGGCATCGAGCGCGTCATCGATCGGCGCCGCCTCGATCAGTTCGGCGGCGCGCTCGGCGCGAGCGTTCGCGTCGCCGGCGGCGGCCAGCCGCGCGTATGCGGCGCCTTCGGCTTCGAGCGCGGCACGACAGACGAGCGGTACGTCGTGGGAGCTCAACTCCGAATTGAGCAATTCCAATGCTGCCGACGGTCCTCGCTCGGCGAACGTAGCTCGCGCGAGATAGAGGGTCGTCAGTGCCGGAACGCGCGCGCGATCGATCGCGTACCAGGCCGAAGCGCCGAAGGAGCGTGCGGCCTCACCTGCACTCGCACAGCGTCGGCGATCGCCGGCACAGGCGGCAATCTCGGCCAGCGCCAGATAGACGCCCGCGAGTTCGGCCGGTAACTGCAAACGGCGAGCCAGCGCTTCGCCTTGTTCGGCATAGTCGCGCGCCGCCGCGACGTCGCCCCAGAGTAGCGCGAAGCGCGCGTACCAAACGAGCGTATTGGCCAGCAGCACGACGTGATCGCTGCCTTCGAGTTCGTGCAGCGCGGCGCCGAGCACGGCGTCGGCGGCGGCAATATCGCCGAGGGACAATGCGGCGTACGCTTCGAGCGCGACGGCTCGAACGCGACGCACGAGATCCTCGCCGGCTAACGCCGACGCGCTCTGCGCCCGCGTACGCGCGCCGGTAAAATCTCGCTCGATCGCGCAACGCCAGCCGTCGAAGAGTGTCGCGTCGGATTCGAGGAGCGGTCCGTGAAGCTTAGCGAGGGCGAGTACCGTTGCGAGTTCGGCGGCATCGGTCGCCTCGCGACGCGCGAGGCGATCCTCGGTCAGGAGAAAGCGCGCGGCGAGTTCGGAGCTGCGGTCGCCCGAGCGTTCCGCGGCGCGCAGCGCTTCGTGAAAATGCGCCTCGGCGCCGGGCTCGCCGCGCTGCCGCGCGAGCATGCCTTCGAGGCGCTCGAAGAGAGCCGGCGATTCGACGCCGCGAGCGCGCAGTCCGCGCGCTAAACGCGTGACGCGTTCACCGTTTCCGGCAATGAACGAGTCATAGGCGTGGAGACGCAGGAAGCGCAGCAGCGCGTCCACATCGCCGGCGGCTTCGAGGTGAAAGAACGCGGCGGTGACGTTCCCCGCTTCTTCTAAGAGTGCGGCGGCGCGCACGTGCGACGCGGCCACGGCCGCGGTTCCCGCGCGAAGCCGTACGCGATCCAGCAGCGCTTCACGCAGCAGCGGATGGATGCGATACAGTTCGCCCGGCCGCACGACCGAGAGCATCACGCCGCGCGACTCGAGGCGCTGCAAATATTGCGGAGCACCGGCGAACGCAACGTCGCGTTCCAAGACGCGCGTCGAGAGCGTTTCAAAGACCGCCGTGGCTTCCAGGAACGCGACCAGGTCGGCGTCGAGCGACGCGATGTTCGCTTCGAGCAGGTAGGCGTGCGTCGCCGGCAGCGTGCCGTCGCTTGTCGGAATCGCGCGATCGCCGGTGGCAAGCGCCAGCGCGAGCCCGGCCGCCCAACCCTCGAAGCTCGTTCGCATGCGGCCGGCTTGCTCGGCGTCAAGGGGCGTGCCGGAACGCTCGGCGAGCGCGCGGATCTCGGCCTCGTTGAAGCGCAGATCGTCGACCGTGAAAACCCGCGCGCGGTCTTGCGCGAGCCATTCCGCCAGCGGCAGCACCGGCAGCCGCCGACCTATGAGAAGAAGGCGCGCTTCGGGCGGCAGCGAGCGCATCGCGCCTTCGATGAAGGCGCCGAACGCGTCGTCGGCTTCTAGTAAGTGAATGTCCTCGATGACGACGATGATGCGCTGGTCGACGTGTGCGAGTTCGCCGGCGAACGAAGCGCCGAGGCGTTGCGCCCAGGCCGTAAGAAGGGCGCCGTCGCCCTCGGGCCGGCGGCTCGCGAGCGCCTGCGTTAGCCGGCCAAAATCAGGCCTCGCGCGCCGCACTTCGCGTACGAGCGGCTTAGCGAACTCGCCGGCGTGCCAGAGTTGAGCCGTGTACCAAGCGGATTGTGCGTCGCCCTCGAACGCAAGCGAAGCCAGCGAGGTCTTACCATACCCCGCCGGAGCGACGATTGCCGTGAAGGGATGGCTCTCAACCGCGGACAGTAGCTTCGCGACCAACTCCGGCCTCGGGACGAGCGAACGGTTAGCGGCTGCGGGCATTGCCGACCTGGTTCTCCGTGAAGCGAGCGGCGCCCGCGCCGGTTGAGCCCGTTCCGGCGGGCGGAGCGCGTGGCGGGGGCTCCAAGCAAGGGAGAGCTTCGTCCGCGCCGTAGCGGACGCCAACTCCCTGCCTGCGAGGTCCATTCATGAACCATCGTTCCGTGCCGCATTCCCCGAACCGGCCGTCTCGACGCCGCATCCTGGCGCAATCCGGAATGCTCGCCGCACTCGCATGCATCGGATGGCCACGCCCGGCGTCGGCTGCAGTCGGCGATCAGGGCGAGTGGCGCTTCTGCAGCAAGTGCGAGGCGATGTTCTGAAACGGCGGCGACAAGAAGGGCGTGTGCGCAGCCGGCGGCGCTCACCTCGCCCAAGGTTTTCTTGTTCGCGCTGCACTACGATGACGCGGCGGCCGACACCGGCGCCGTGCAATTCGGTTGGCGGTATTGCTCGAAGTGCAGCTCGTTGTTTTACAGCGGCTTTCCCACCAAAGGACGATGCGCCGCCGGCGGCGCGCACGTCGCGCAGGGCTTCACCTTCGGCTTGAACCATCAGGCGCCCGCGACCAGCAGCACGCAAACCGAGTGGCGGTATTGCGACAAGTGTTTCGCGCTCTTTTGGAACGGTGCGGCTGCGAAGGGCCGGTGTCCGGCCGGAGCCGGGCACAACGCGCAGGGCTTCACCTTCAATATCCCTTACAAAACCGCGGCCGTCGATCCGGGCGCCGCTGTCTCCGATGCGCTCGCCAGCATCATCCAGGCCGATCGCGTGCCGATTCAGGACTATCTCAAGTCGCAGCTCGGCCGAGGCGATCTGGTCGCGAAGGGCTTCACGCTGTACGATCTGAACCTTCAGCTCGGCACGCCGAACTTCCAATCCGCCGGCACCAGCTTCAACTACCGGCTGCCCGGAAACTACCTCTACCTCAAGTCGACGACGCCCACCGTGATGGGGTCCTACGGCGATCCCGCGTTCGAGATCCATTTCGACGTCTCGCTCGTCGGGGCGATCGTCCGCGCTGGAGAACACGTGCGCGTCGAAGGCTTGGTCGCGAGCGTGCCGAGCATTACCGTCAAGCCGCGCAACGTCACCGGCGATATCGTGACGACGTTCGTCCACTTCTTCGCGCGAACCGCCTACGGGGGACGCGTCATCCAACAGGCCGTCGACAAGTACTCGCGGCAGGACCTGACGGATCGAGTCAACGCCTACCTCCAGCAGTTCTGAACGCCCGGCCTCGCGGCTGATCGGCGGTCCAGGCAAGGAGATCGCGGCGCGATTCTTTCGGGAAGCGGGCTCTCGGGGCTGGACGCCTCGACAGCCGCCGCGCAGGCCCAGACCCTCGGCCTCGGCTGGGCGGTCTGCACGCGCTGTATCCGCCGTCTTCACCGGACTGGGACTCGTGCTGCTCGGCGTTTCCTGCCTCTGTCTGAGGTTCGAGCTGGGGATGCTCGCAAGCAACCGAGGAGACGAAAGCCTTATCGGGCCGGCCGGAATGCCGGCTTAAGTCGGAGCGGATGGGCCGCCCCGGATTATTCCCGGTATCTCGGGGGCATTCGTCTTGACTCTACTTCTCGCACGGTGCTATGATTGCTGCCGTGACTCTGACGCCACTCTGTTTCGGTGCGGTCAGTGATCCGGTCCGAGTCGGGCCTGGTGTCGGCGTTCGTTCCTTGAAAACTGAGCAGTGCAGTAGCGCATAAGTCTGTGGGTCTCCACTCGGAGAACAGATCGAAAGCGCGGCGAAAGCCGTGTTTTTTGTTTGCCTGCGAGCAGAGAGAACACGCAATCAGTCGTCCGTACCCGGCTCCACCGGACTCGGCCGATGTGATTGCATAGAGAATACGACCGATCTCGATCGTGTTTTGCGATCTTGATCCCCCGGACCGGGTTCGCCCGGCGAGGGGAAGTTTAGTCAGCGTATTTAGAGCCTCAAAAGCTCCGAAAAGCTTTCCGGTCTTAGCGGGCCGGACAAGTAATATTATGGAGAGTTTGATCCTGGCTCAGGATTAACGCTGGCGGCGTGCCTAACACATGCAAGTCGAACGAGGTAGCAATACCTAGTGGCAGACGGGTGAGTAACGCGT
>PLDY01000073.1:0-238 GCA_003136895.1 Candidatus Erabacter solicola
GTCGTCGTCCTGGCGATCGGCTACGCCTACGTTTGGCGCAAGGGAGGCTTTCAATGGAGATGAGGCCGGGCGAATTCATGCTCGGCAAGGTCGACGACGTCGCGCGCTGGGCGCAGGCCTCGAGCGTTTGGCCGCTGACGATGGGACTCGCGTGCTGCGCGATCGAGATGATGAGCGTGCAGGCGCCGCAGTACGACATCTCGCGGCTCGGCTCAGAAGTGTTTCGCGCTTCGCCGCG
>PLDY01000073.1:336-3537 GCA_003136895.1 Candidatus Erabacter solicola
CCGCCGACGCCCGACGGCTTGCTGTATGCGGTCAATCTGATCCAGCAGCAAATCCGCCAGGGCGGCCGCGGCGGTATCTTCGCCAAAGCGTGAGCGTCTAGACACTAGTGCCAAGTTCACAAACCCCGTCGATCGCCGGTTACGCACTCGATCCGACGACCGTTCGGCCGCCGTTGTCCGATGCGGAGATTCTGCGCATCTCGCCGGACGAGTTGCGCGAGACGCTGGTCCGCCTGCGTGAAGAAGGCTGCTCGATGCTGCTCGACGTCGGCGGCGTGGACTATCTCGCGCGTGTCCCACGCTTCGACGTCGTCTATCATATGCTCGCGCTGCCGACCGCGCCGGCATCCGTCGCCGAAGTCGGTACCCCGCGTCGCGTCCGGGTTCTCGTCGGCGTCCCGGGCGACCATCCGCACGTCCCCTCGGTGAGCGATCTTTGGCGGAGCGCCGATTGGGCGGAGCGCGAAGTCTACGACCTCTTCGGCATCGTCTTCGACGGCCACCCGGATCTGCGCCGCATCCAATTGCCCGACGAGTGGGAAGGCCATCCGCTGCGCAAAGATTATCCGTTGCGCGGACCGGCCCGCGAAGCGACGCCGCGTCCGTCGTTTGCGCTCAAGAGCAACGTCCCGGCCGGCGCCCCGCCGAGCGGCAAAGTCGCCGAAGCTTTGCGGCAGCAGATCGCGCGCGTCCGCGGAGAAGAGCAATGAACGTCGACGTTCCGCCGGCACGCTCGCTGGACGTCGTCGAACGCGACGCCAACACGATGACCCTGTCGCTCGGGCCGCAGCATCCGTCGACCCACGGCGTGTTGCAAGTCGTCGTCGAGGTCTCCGGCGAGGTGATCGAACGCGCCGACATGGAGATCGGCTACCTCCACACCGGTATCGAGAAGTCGGCTGAAAATCTTTTTTGGACGCAGGCGCAGACCGTGCTCGAGCGGATGGATTATCTCAACCCCATCGGCAACGCGTTCTGCTACGTCTTGGCGGCGGAAAAACTGCTCGGCATCACTGACAAGATTCCGCCGCGCGCGCAGCAGATCCGCGTCCTGGGCGCCGAGCTAACGCGCATCAGCTCGCACTGCGTGTGGCTTGGAACGCACGGTATCGATCTCGGCGCGATCTCGGCCTTTTGGTACGCGTTCAACATCCGAGAGAAGATTCTCGACGTGATCGAGTCTTTCGGCGGCGCGCGCATGCATCCGAATTACTTGCGCATCGGCGGCGTCAACGGCGACGTGCCGGACGGGCTGCTCGAGCAACTCGACGCGCTGATCAAAGAATTCCCCGGCCGGATGGGCGAACTGCGCAAGCTCTTGCAGAACAATCCGATTTGGCGAGACCGAACGATCGACATCGGCACCATCAGTGCCGAGGAGGCGGTGGGCTGGAGTCTCACCGGTCCCACGCTGCGCGGCAGCGGGATCGCGTACGACGTCCGCAAGGCATTTCCATATTCGGGCTACGAGACGTACGAGTTCGACGTCCCCGTCCGTAACGAGGGCGACGCCTATGCGCGCTTTCTCGTCCGGCTCGACGAGATGGACGAATCGATGCGCATCGTTCAGCAAGCTCGCGCGCGGCTCGCCGAACCCGGTCCGGTCGTGATCGACGATCCCAAGATCGTCCCGCCGCCGAAAGAGACGATCGCGCTCTCGATGGAGGCGCTGATCCACCATTTCAAGATCGTCAGCGAAGGCTTCCGCGTCCCGCCGGGCGACGTCTATCAATCGATCGAGGGCCCGCGGGGCGAGATGGGTTACTACCTCGTTTCCAACGGCAACAACCGTCCCTATCGCGTTCGCACGCGGCCGCCGTCGCTGTACAACCTCCAATGCCTCAAGCAGATCGCGATCGGCCACCTGATCGCGGACATGGTCGTGATGATCGGCTCGCTCGATCCGGTCTTCGGCGAGGTCGATCGATGACCGCGTCTCGAGACTTTGCCGAGACGCTCGCAAAGGTGAAGCCTGAGGCCGAGAAATTGATGGCGCAGTACCCGCAAAAGCGGAGCGCGCTGTTGTCGATTTTGCACGCGTTTCAGAACGCCGAAGGCTGGGTTTCGCCGGAAGCGCTGGCGGCGGCGGCCGAGATGCTCGACCTGCCGGTTTCAGTCGTCGAGTCGACGGCGTCGTTCTATACGCTCTTTTTCCGGCGGCCCGTGGGGCAGTACGTGTTGCAGGTTTGCCGCAACCTGTCGTGTCAGTTGAACGGCGCCGAAGAGATCATGGCGTACTGCCGCGAGAAATTGAACGTGCGCCATTTCGAGACGACGTACGACGGGCGCTTCTCCTACGAGGAAGTCGAATGTCTCGCGGCGTGCGATCGTGCGCCGTGTATGCAGGTCAACTTGGAATTCGTCTACGATCTGACGCGCGAAAAGATCGACGAGATACTGCTCGCGATGAACGCCGGCAACTTCGAGGTGGCACCGCTCCCGCAGACGGTGAAACCCGACGTAACGTGGTTCGTCGCGCACGAGGGCGAGAAGAAATCGCCCGGCGCGCAGGGCGTCAGCAGTCCGAACGATCCGGGTGGGATCGGGGATCCGAGCGGTCGGCAGATGATCGAGCGAATCGTTCGCGACCCGGGTCTGGTCGAAGCGCGACCGACCGCGGAGCGACTCGTTCGCGACGGAGCGGCGCGGCTCGAAGCCGGAGCGGAGCACTAACGCGATGCCGGTGAGCAAGGTTCTGACGCGCGGCATCGGTGAGGTCGACCTGCGCGATCTGAAGGTCTATCGCAGACGCGGCGGCTATCGGCAGTGGCAGCGCGTCATCACGGAGCTGCAGCCGGCCGAGGTCGTCGATCTCGTCTCGAAATCGAATTTGCGCGGACGCGGCGGCGCCGGTTTTCCGACGGGCCGCAAGTGGGGATTCCTGCCGAACAACGGCCGGCCACGGTACATGGTCTGCAACTCGGACGAGGCCGAACCGGGGACGTTCAAAGATCGGATGCTCATCGAGGAAACCCCGCACCAGGTGATCGAGGGGATGTTGATCGGAGCCTACGCGATCGGCGCAAAACAGGCGTTCATCTACATTCGCGGCGAGTTCAAGCGCGGATACGAGGTCTTTACCAAAGCGCTCGCGGATGCGCGTGACGCCGGATTGATCGGCGAAAAATTGTTCGGCACCGAGCACGGCGTTGAGATCACGATCCATCGCGGCGCCGGCGCGTACATCTGCGGCGAAGAGAC
>PLDY01000103.1 GCA_003136895.1 Candidatus Erabacter solicola
GTCGCCCGCACCCAAGCCGGTCGTCGCCGTCGTAACGGCACGGCCGGCGACCGCCGCTCCGGCAACCGCGCGGCCCGCTACGGCCGCACCCGCAACCGCCAAGCCTGCAACCGCCGCGCCCGTGATCGCGCGCGCTACGGGTGCGCCCTCGACGGCGGCTCCGCGGCCGGTGCAGCCGGCCAGCGGAAACGCTCCGACGTCCGGTCCGGTGGCGAGCCCGGGGCCCGTTTCGAGCAGCGGCAGCTCCACCCGGCCGGGCGCCTCTCCGGGGAATTCCAACCAGCCGGGACCCGGCTCGTCGCCGGGCGGAGCCGCCGGGAACCGCCCTGGGCCCGTCAATCCGGCGCCGGGCAAACCGCCCGGCCCGAATCCGCAGCCGGGACATAATCCCGCTTCAAGCGAGCAGGTCGATACGTTGAACCGGCGTCTCGGCAACCTACTCCCGAGCGGCGGCCAAGTCGCCTACACGAGCAAGCATTACACCAACGATTTAAGCGGGGCTCTGGAGCAAGTCAAGGAAGAGTATTTCAAGAAGGCGGCGCCGCCTCAGGACGTCCTCAACAAGGCTTCCGAGCGCATTTTCAGGCGGCGCACGATGATGCAATCGGACGCCGTGATGTACGTGCTCAGCCGGCGCAGCATTTTCGGTTTCCAGATCTGTACCGGTTGGCTGATGGAGTTGCATCCGCTCGGTGGGGGACCGCCCCAGGGCAGTTATAGCATCCTGCCTTGCTCGAATTCCGACTTCCAGCCGTCCTACGCGAGCTCCGTGCCCACGCTGCCGCCCAAACCTGCGCCCAAACCGTAGGGCCGCAAAGCGCCGCCACGCTTGCGTTTGGGCGCATTTGCGTGCTATTCTACCTGCGGTAGTCAAAAAGAGCGTGGGCGTGTCCCGCGCTTCTGTGTTGTAAGGGGACCGTGGGACTGGTCGAAGCATTCGAGCGAGCCGCGTTGGCGCTGCCGCATGAAGAAGAATTCCGCGACGTCGAGATCGTCGCGCATCGCGCGCGCCGCAGCGGCCGCACGACCGCGTTGACGTTGATCGTCGACCGTCCCGACGGGGTCGACTTGCGCTTGTGCGAACGCGTCGCCTCGCGTCTCAACGCCATGCTCGAGAGCGAGCCCGACGCATACACACTCGAAGTCGAATCGCCGGGCCTCGATCGACCGCTGTTGCGCCCGGCCGATTACGAACGGTTTCGCGACCGTGCCGTGCGCGTGGTTACGACCTTGCCCGTCGCGGGAGCGAAGACGCACCGCGGAACGTTGCGCGGCGTACGCGCGAACGCGATCATCCTGCAGCAGCCTACCGGAGAGTTTCCCATCCCGCTCGCGATGGTCAAAACGGCCAAACTCGAGTACGACCCTCGCGCCGATTTGCAACGCGAGAAACGTGAGAGAAAAAACCAACGATGAAGACTGCAAAGACGGCGCCCGACGAACCAACCCTGCGCGAATCGCTGCGCCTGCTCGAAGGCGAACGCTCGATCCCGCGCGAGATGCTCCTCGAAGCGCTCGAAGCCGCGCTGATCTCCGCATACAAACGCAACTACGGGGGCGACGCTAACGTCGTGATCGCGATGGATCGCGACACCGGCGAATACAAGATCTATCACCGCCGCAGCGTCGTCGACGAAGTCGAGGATCCCAAGCTCGAGATCTCGCGCAAAGAAGCCGGCAACAAGTACGAGGCCGGTGACTTCTTCGACGAGGAAGTCGCGCCGAAGAACTTCGGCCGCATCGCGGCGCAGACCGCTAAACAAGTGATCGTGCAGCGCATTCGCGAGGCGGAGCGCGATACGATTTACAACGAGTACAGCCAGAAACTGCACGATATCGTCAACGGCACGGTTCAGCGCTACGAGCAACGCAACATGTATGTCGATCTCGGACGCACCGAGGCGTTGCTGCCGCTCTCGGAGCAAGTGCCGCGCGAGAACTACCGGATCAACGACCGCATCAACTCGTACGTTCTCGATGTGCGTAAGACGAACAAGGGACCGCAGATCATCTTATCGCGTGCGGCCGAAGGACTCGTACAGCGTTTGCTCGAGCGCGAAGTGCCGGAGATCAACGACAACATCGTCGAGATCATGGCGATCGCGCGCGAACCGGGCAGCCGTTCGAAGGTCGCGGTGCACTCGCACCGTCCCGAAGTCGATGCGGTCGGCGCGTGCTTGGGCCCCAAGTCGAGCCGGATCGCTGCGGTTTCGGATGAGCTACGCGGCGAGAAGATCGATATCATTCGCTGGTCGTCCGACCACGTCACCTTCATCAACAACGCGCTCGCGCCGGCCAAGGTCATCGCGGTCGAATTGTTCGAGGACGAAGGCGTGGGTCTCGTGACCGTTCCGGATTATCAGCTCTCGCTCGCCATCGGGCGCGAAGGACAGAACGTCCGTCTGGCGGCGCGGCTCACCGGTTGGCGGCTCGACATCACGAGCGAATCCGAGGCCGAGGAGACGCGCGCGCGCTACATCGCCGAGCGCGAGGAACGCGCTCGCGTCAGCGTCGCCGAACCGATCGAAGAAGAGACTGCGACCGATGAAGCCGATGGCGAAACGCCGTCGATCGATCCGGAACTGATTCGCAAGCTCGAGGAGTTCAAGCGCACGATGTTCGATCCGACTCGCCGCGACGGCGAAGGAGAGCAGTAGCCTTCGCGGTCCCGGTTCGCAGCTGTGCCGGTTGCCGGAAGCGCTTTCCGCAACCGGCGCTCGCTCGCTTCGTTCGCCGCGACGGCGCCTGGGCGCGCGACGCGGGCCGCCGGGCCGAAGGACGCGGGGTCTACCTCTGCTCGGAAGCGTGCGTAGCCCGCGTTGCGAAAAACAAGCGGTATCCCGGCCTGGCCGCAGCGGCGGCAGGCGTTGTATGATAGGCGGGTTCCCCTAAAAACGCCGGAGCAAAATAACACATGAAGTAAGCGGTTTGACCGGACGCAGCCGATAGTGCGGCGTTTGGGTTCTAAGAAGGACGATATGCCAACGGGAAAAGTACGGATTTTCGAGCTGGCCAAAGAGCTCGGTTTGTCCTCGAAAGAGTTGATCGGACTCTTCGAGCGGCTCGGGTTAGAGGCCAAGAACCAACTCAGCGTCGTCGACGACCCGATCGCCGACCTCGTGCGAGGCGTTCTGCTCGGCGGCAAGGCGAAGGCCGGAGCCAAGGCTCCGGCGACCGGCGCCAAGGCGACGAAGACGGCCGAGGCCGCGCCCGCTGTCCCGGCCAAACCCGCGCGTAAGCCGGCCGTCAAGGTGGCCGCGCCCGAAGAGCCCGTTCCTACGCTCAAACCCGTCGTGGACAAGCCACGCCGCAGCGCCAAGGCCGCCCCCGCTGAGCCCGCCGGTGAAAGCGCGGCGCCCGCGGCCAAAACCTCCGAACCGCTCGCTCCCGGCACGATCGCCGCGGCCGATACCACGCCGGCCGCGCGCCCCAAGCCGAGCTCGCCCGCGCCGCGATTGGCGCCGCCGCGGCCCGGCACGACGCCGGCCG
>PLDY01000008.1:0-1260 GCA_003136895.1 Candidatus Erabacter solicola
AAGATCAGCGACGCCGACGTCATAGCGTACCTCGACAAGAATCACGCGTCGCTCGACACGCCCGCGCAGGCGCGGGCGCGGCACATCCTCGTTCCCGACCTCACGACCGCCCAGCAGGTCGAAGCGAAACTCAAGGCCGGCGCCAAGTTCGAGGACGTAGCGAAGCAATATTCGACTGACCCGTCGACGAAGGACAAGGGCGGCGAACTCGGGCTCTTTGCCAAGGCCCAAATGGTGCCGGCGTTCTCGAACGCCGCCTTCTCGCAACCGATCGGCGCGATCGGAGCGCCGGTGAAGTCGCCGTTCGGTTGGCACGTGATCCAGGTCGAAGAGCGCAAGCCCGCGACCGTCGCGACGATGGCGAACTCGGCCGACAAGATCAGGCTGCTGCTGACCCAACAGCAAGAGAACGTTCAGATCCCGCAATTTCTCAATACTTTGAAAGCCAAAGCGAACATCCAGATCTACGATCAGGCGCTGCAGGGCGCGATTCCGACGCCGATTCCGGCGCCGAATGTCTCGACTGCACCCGCAATAATGCCGACCGCGGCGAAACCGGCCGCGACGTCGGCGGCCGCTCCCACTCCGGCCGCAAGCAAGAAGTAGCGCGCACGTTGCCCGGGATGCGTCACGGCGCATCTCGGTGAAGGCAGAGAGCATGGCTGTGATCCGCGTCGTCGGACTCGGGCCGGGCGATCCGGATTTGCTGACGCTCGGCAGTCTCGAAGCGCTCCGTCGCATCGGACGTGCCGTCACGTTGCTCGCACCGCCCGATCTGGTGCTCTTCCTCGAAAGCGAAGGAATCGTGATCGCGCGCGACCGGCTCAAGGATGCGTCGCTGTTCGTGCGCGGCTCGAGCGAGGAGATCGAGTCGTTCGTCGCCTCCCTCGACGACGCCGACCTTGCGATCGCCGTCCTCGGCAACCCGCTCTCGGATTTTCCGGGGCTGCCGATCTTGCTGCGCGCGTGCGAGCGCCGCGGCTTCACCTGCGAGCTCGTCCCCGGTATGTCGCGTGCGACGCTTTCGGCGTCGATCACGATGCCGCTCATTCCGCTCCCGCCGCTGTCGGATCATCACGGTTGGGACGACCTGGTCGAAATCATGGCGCGGCTGCGGCGTTCGTGCCCCTGGGATCGCGAGCAGACGCACGAGTCGCTCGTTCCGTATTTGGTCGAAGAGACGTTCGAGGTCGCCGAAGCGATCGAAGAGCACGCCGACGGCGAACTCTGCGAAGAGCTCGGCGACTTGTTGCTGCAGGT
>PLDY01000008.1:1278-3839 GCA_003136895.1 Candidatus Erabacter solicola
TTGCAACGCGCGCAAAAGATGCAAGAGAAAGCAGCGCGCGTCGGCTTCGATTGGCCCGACATCTCGGGAATCCGCGAAAAACTCGCCGAGGAAATCGCCGAACTCGAAGGTGCCTGGGCGGCTAGCGACCCGAGCGCGATTCGCGAAGAGGTCGGCGACGTACTGTTCACGCTGGTCAACTTCGCGCGCACGATCGGGCTTGACGCCGAAGGCGCGCTCCGCTCGGCCAACGAGAAATTCTACCGCCGCTTCGCCTTCATGGAACGCCGCGCCGAGCGCGACGGCCGCAACCTCAGCGAGATGAGCCTCGACGAACTCGAAGAGTTGTGGCAGCTCGCCAAAACAGAGGCGGCATGAGCTCCGAACGGCTGTCGGCGCCGGTGCTCATCCGCGTGCGGATGAGCGCCCACGATGCGCACTATGGCGGCAACCTCGTGGATGGGGCACGCGTACTGGGCCTGTTCGGCGATGTCGCGACCGAGTTGCTGATTCGCAGCGACGGCGACGAGGGGCTGTTTGCAGGCTACGAGTCGGTCGAGTTTCTCGCTCCGGTGCATGCCGGCGATTTCATCGAGGCCGAAGGCCGCATCGTGCGGTTCGGCGATCGTTCGCGCGCGATCGAGTTCGAGGCACGCAAGGTCATCGCAGCACGGCCCGAGCGCTCGCCGAGCGCGGCCGAGGTGCTGGATCCGCCGGTCGTCGTCTGCCGCGCGAAAGGAACCTGCGTGGTTCCCCGACGTGCGGATCGATAAGTTTCTCAAGGTTTCGCGGTTGGCGAAGCGACGTTCCGAGGCGCATGAAGCGCTCGTCGCAGGCCGGATCACGCGCGACGGGCGCGCGCTCAAGCCCGGCTACGACGTCAAGGCCGGCGACGTGCTGGTGCTGCATTACGCATCGAAGTTCTTGACCGTCCGCGTCCTCGAGGTTCCCGAACGAGTGACGCCCGCGGTTCGCAAGGCGACGCTCTACGAGGTCCTCGACGAGCGGCGCGACGAACCGGCCGACTGGCTCGACGGCGCGCGATGACGTCCACCTTCTCGGCCGACACGAAGGACGCACTGGCGCGCGAAATTCCAGCTCAGCCGCATTGCCGCAGCGCGTTGCGCGACGGTCTGTACTACTACGGCGGCGCGAGCGGCATCGCGGGCGCCGAGGAACGTTTTCGAACGCAGCGGCCTTCCGTCGCGCGACTCGCCTGGTCGCTGCTCGACGACCGAAAGGAGCGCCCGATTCACAGGACCGCCGAGAAGCGGCTGCAAAAACGCGCGACCTTCGAGATCCGGGTCGCGCGCCCACGCTCGCCGAAGCCGGCGGCACGCTGCGACCGGCGGATGGAACTGCGCGCTGCGTTTCTTACCTGCGGCTCGCTCGCAGCACCGACGCACGGGTATCATCTCGAGTTCGTTCCGCCCGAGGACGCCGCCGCCGAACGACTCGTGCAGCTGTTACGGGCTGAAGGCCGCAAACCAAAAATGGCGCGCCGGAAGCGACGGCTCGTCGTCTACTTCAAGGACATCGACGAGATCACGCAATTCTTGACGTCGATCGGCGCCTTCGCGGCCGTGCTCCGGCTCGAAGACGTGCGCGCGCTCAAGGAAACCAAGAACCGGATTCGGCGCCTCGTCAACACCGACGCCGCAAACGTCGACCGCTCGACGAGCGCCGCGGCGAAGCAGCGCGAATCGATCGCGCTGGTCGCCGACGCCTACGGTTTGCGCAAACTCTCGCCGCCGCTGCGAGAAATCGCCGAACTGCGCCTCGCGCACCCGACCGAAACGCTGACCGAACTCGGCCGCCGCTGCAAGCCGCCGGTCGGGAAATCAACCGTGGGCGGCCGCGTCGCAGCCCTGTTGCGCATCGCGCGGGGACTCGAAGCGGCTAAGGCGTCCCGTAGTTTGCGGTGAGGTAATCCGCGAGCGGCGCGACCTGGTCGTCGGAGATCTTCGCGCCGTAGGCGTTTCGCATCTTCACGATCTCAGCCGTCCACACGGTCTTGTTGAGCGGCGGCTGCATCGCGACGTACGCTTCGGAATGGCAACTCAAACACAGCGAGGTCGCCAGATTCGATCCCGGGCCGGGTTTGAACGCGAAACCCAGATCGCCCGGCAACGAAATCGAGACCACGCCGCTCGACTTCGCCGGCATCTTCGTGGTCGGTGTCACGGCGAACGCAGCCAGCGAGGTCAACGCGGCGACGGCGGTCAGTGTGCCGACGATTTTCGAGATCGTCATGCCACGCTCACTTTGTAGGTCTCGATCGAGCTGCGTTGATAGCCGCTCGGATTCCAGATCGGCGTCGCGACTTGCATCGACCCGTCGTTGGCCTGCGCCCGACACGCGAGCGTCAGCTGCGTTCCACTTTGCAGAGCGATGTAGGCGTGCCAGCGCCGGAACGAATACGGCCCGTAGTCGGCCTCGAGCGGCGTGCTCGTCCAGGTCGTTCCGCCGTCGGTTGAAAGTTGGACGGCGTGAATCCCGCTGCCGCCGTCGAAGGCGATCCCGCGAACGATGTGGTTACCGGCTTTGAGCGTTGCGCCGTCCTTGAGATTGGTGATGAACGA
>PLDY01000176.1 GCA_003136895.1 Candidatus Erabacter solicola
GTTCACGATGCGGAACGCATGACTGGCCAGTGCGGGGGTGACATATCCGAGCGTCAGCGCGCACGCCAGCGCAATGAAAAATAGCCGACTCTTCATACTTTCCCTTTCCAATGACAGCCGCCCAAAATATCGGGCTTGACGTCAGGCAGCTTTGCCGCGGCGGCCCAACTCTCCCTGTAGGCCACTCCCAGACTCTGCGCTAGGCCACTCGCCGGACTCGCAGCGCCGGAACCCGGTCGCGCACGAATGCGTACGAGAGCGCCGCGAGCAGCGGCGTCGCGCTGACGGCCTCGAGAGCTGTCGCCGCGCCATACTGCGCGACCGCAATCCCGATGCAGGCGACCAGCGCCGAGCCGGCGCCGAACGCGACGCCGTTCATCAGGCCGAGCGCCATCCCGAGATTCTTCGGCAGCATCGCCTGCACCATCGCGACGCCCGGCGCATTCTGCACCGCCAGCAACGCACTCGCCATCAAGAGCGACGGAATCGCGAGCCACGCCGGGAACATAAAGAATCCGAACAGGAACGGAACCGCGCTACAGAGCGCCGCGATCGAGATGCGAACCGCGCCGAACTTGTCGGAGAGATAGCCGCCGGCGAACAGGCCGATCGCCGAAATCAACAAGAATGCCGTCACGATCTGACCGGCCACCGGGATCGAGACGCCGCGACCGACGAGCAGGTTCGGCAAGAACGTGATGAACGCGGCGGTTGTGAAATGGCGCAGTGCCGTGCTCGTCACCAGCAACGTGACGCCGACGCGATCGACCGGCCCGCTCGCCGCGGCGTGCGCATGCGATTCGGCGTGAACGCGCGCAGCCTTCGCGTCGACCCGGCGCATTACCGCAAACAGCGCGACGACCGCGAGCGCTCCGGGCACGAGCAACATCAACGAGCCGGTGCCGCCATAGTGGGAGTAGAGAATCGCGATGACGGCCGGCCCAATCGCATAACCGACCTGACCGCCGATCTGGAAGATCGAGATCCCGCTCGCGCGGCGCGAGCCGCTCAGCATCGCGGAATACTTGCCGGCCTCGGGGTGCATGATCGCCGAGCCGATGCCGGCCCCGATGATGCAAAGCACGAGCGGCCAAATGGACGTGACGCTGCCGGCGATCGAGATGCCGGTCACGGTGAGCGTGACGGCCATCGGTAGTACCCACCAGCGTCCGTATTTGTCCGTGTACGCGCCGAATAGCGGCTGCACGATCGAACTCGTCACATACCAGAGGAAGACCAGTGCCCCCTGATAGGCCGGCGAGATATGTTCGCGCGAGAGCACGAGGAAGATCGTGAACGGAATGATGCCCGCGTAGAAGTCGCTCACCCCGTGCGCGAAGGCGATCACCGAGAGCCCGCGCAAACTCCAGCCGCGGGGCGGTGTCGTGACGGTCGAATCCATTGAAGTCCGTTTTCGCCACCGGGAGGCATGAGGCCGCCCGGCCGCCCGCCCAGCCGCTCGCCGGCGGCTCGCGGAACTCGGCTGAGCGCGGTCGAAGCGCCCCATCATGCCCGGGTATCCGGGGCGGCTTCGTCTTCAGCGAGGGGTTTTTTCATGCGTACATTCACACATCTCGGGCTCGCGGCGATGCTCTTCGCTTCGGCCGCACTCTCCGGTTGCGGCGGCTCGAAGGCAACGACTTCGCCGGCCGAGTCCGCCACATCATCGGCAGCGAGGTCATCCGGCGCGATGTCGTCGGGCGCCATGTCGTCGGGCGCCATGTCATCCGGCGCCATGTCGTCGGGCGCCATNNGGCGCCATGTCGTCCGCTATGATGCCACGCTGCGGGGCCAACGACCCGGTCGTGTGGGTCAACACCAAGACCAAGGTCTTCCATATGCGCGGCGACCGGTATTTCGGCAAGACCACGCACGGCGGCTACATGTGCACGGCAGCCGCGCTAGCGGCAGGCGACCACGCCGCCAAGGCATCCTCCGCCGGCGCGGCGGCCTCAGAGCCGGCCACCAAGAAGCCGAGGCACCACAAGGGCGCGCCGGCCCCCGACGCGACCTAGCCCCTCCGTGGGGTCAGGGTCGCGCCCGGCGCATCGCGAAGAGGGCGAGCATGAGCATCTATTCGCAACGCCGGGCCGCGCTAACTCGCGCGCTGGGTGATTCCGTCGCCGTCATTCCTGCCGCACGCCATGCGGTGCGCAACGCCGATACCGAGTACGAGTTCCGCCAGAACTCGGACTTCTATTATTTGACCGGGCTCAAAGAGCCCGACGCCGTCTTGATCATCGCGCCGCACCGCGAGCGCGAGCGTGAGGTGCTCTTCTTACGTCCGCGCGATCGCACGGCGGAAATCTGGAACGGCAAGCGCGTCGGCATCGAAGGCGCGGTCGCGGATTACGGTTTTGAAGCAGCTTATCCAATCGACGAACTGGATGCGAAGCTGCCCGACTTCTTGCTCGGTACGGCGTCGCTGCACTACGGCATCGGCATGGACGAGCGGCTCGATCGCCTCGTGCTCGATGCCGTCAAAGAAGCGCGTCATCGCGTCCGGCGCGGTGGAACGGCGCCCTTGTCGTTCAACGAACCGGGGACGCTGCTGCACGAGATGCGCCTGCACAAATCTGCCGAGGAACTCGACTGCATGCGCCGCGCGGCGGCGGCATCGCTGGCGGGACACGAAGCCGGGATGCGCGCGACGCGGCCCGGGCTCTGGGAATACGAACTCGAGGCCGTCATCGAGTACAACTATCGCCGGGCGGGGGCGCAGGATATCGCCTATCCTTCGATCGTGGCCGGCGGCGCGAACGCCACGATTCTTCACTACAATACCAATCGCGAGCAGTTGCGCGATGGCGATCTGGTGCTCGTCGATAGCGGCGCCGAAGTCGACGTCTACGCCAGCGACGTCACGCGCACGTGGCCGGTTAACGGCAAGTTCAGCGCCGAGCAGCGCGCGATCTACGATATCGTGCTTCGCGCCCAGAAGGCGGGCATCGAGCACGTGCGGCCCGGCCGTTCGTACAACGCCTATCACGATGCGGCCGTCAGGACCCTGACGGAAGGCTTGGTTGATGTGGGCTTGCTGCGCGGGTCGATCGACGAATTGATCGAGACCAACAAGTTCTTCGATTTCTATCCGCACCGCACGGGACACTGGATCGGGCTCGACGTGCACGACGTCGGACGCTACAAGGATGCCGACGACAGCTATCGCGCGCTCGAACCGGGCATGGTCCTCACGGTGGAACCCGGGCTCTACGTGCAAGCGGACCTCGACGTTCCCGATCGCTGGAAAGGCATCGGTGTCCGCATCGAGGACGACGTGCTCTGTACCTCGAGCGAGCCGGACGTTCTGACCACCGCCATTCCCAAGGAAATCGCGGACCTGGAGGCTATCGTCGGCAGCGATGCGCTGGCGCGTGTCTGACACGTAACCAAAAGCCCCAACGGTGAAGGTCACTCTCTTCGGCGCGAGCGGCTTCATCGGACGCCATCTCGCAGCGGCGCTGAGCGCTCGCGGCGACGGCGTCGCTCCCGCGTCGCTGCGCGACATCGACGCGGCCGTGCGCGCCTGCAATGGCGCCGATGCCGTCGTCAACCTTGCCGGTGAGGAGGTCGCACAGCGCTGGACGCCCGCGGTCAAGGCGCGCATCCTCTCGAGCCGCGTCGACGCG
>PLDY01000025.1 GCA_003136895.1 Candidatus Erabacter solicola
GAAGTCACCGGCATCGCGATCTTCGATTTTCTCGAACGCCACGCCAAGACCGGAATAGCTTCGAAGCGGCTGCGTCCCTCGCTCGCGCTCGTCGATCCAGAGTGCGCGCTGACCTTACCGAAGACGGTCGTTGCCTGCAGCGGTTTCGACGTGCTCTCGCACGCGCTCGAAAGTTATACGGCGCTGCCGTTCACGCGCCGCGCGCGTTCGGCACGGCCGGGTGCGCGGCCGATGTCGCAAGGCGCCAACCCATTCAGCGATATTCCGTGCGCCGAAGCGTTGCGCATCCTGGGCCGCTACATCGTGCGCGCCGTCGCCGATTCCGATGATACCGAGGCCCGCGAGCGCATGATGTTTGCGGCGACCCTGGCGGGCATCGGCTTCGGCAATGCCGGAGTTCACGTTCCGCATGCGATGTCGTACGCGGTCGCCGGGCTCGTGCGCGACTATCGCGCGCCGGAGTATCCGCAAGCGCACCCGATCGTTCCGCACGGCATGGCCGTCATCGTCAATACGCCCGCGGTGGCCCGCTTCACGGCGCCCGCCGACCCGGCGCGCCACCTGGCGGCTGCGGAGTTTCTCGGAGCCGACATGCGAAGCACGGAGCCGGCCGATGCGGGCGAGATTTTGGCGGCCCGCATCGAAGTCCTGATGCGGGCGACGAATATGCCGAGCGGCATCGGCGGCGTCGGCTTCGCTCGCGACGACATCGACGCCTTACGCGATGGCGCCGTTGCGCAGAAGCGCTTGCTGGCGAACGCACCGCGCGTTGTCGGCGCGCCCGAACTCGAAGGGCTCTTCGCTGCTGCGTTACGGTATTGGTGACTCGGCCTCAAAACCGAGTTGACGCGAGAGCTCTTCGGCGATCGAGCGCGCGTTCGGCGCGAGCCGCTCGACCTTATCGACCGTCATGCGCGTCGTCGGACCCGAGACCGAGATCGCGCCGACGACGTGATGCCGGCGATCGAAGATCGGCACGGCCAAACACCGGACGCCTTCTTCCATCTCTTCGTTGTCGACGGAATAACCGAGCCGCCGAATCAACGCGAGTTCCGCTTCGATCGCGGGCCGGGCGGTCAGCGTGTGCGGCGTGAACCGTTTGAACGGACCGCGCAGCGCGCCGGCCACGAACTCCTCGGGTTTGAAGGCCAGGATTGCTTTGCCGGTGCCGGTGCAGTAGAATGGCACGCGCATTCCAGGCGCGGTGAACATCTTGACGAGGTGCATGCTCGCGACCTGATCGAGATAGACGACTTCGTTTTCGCTCGCGGTCACGAGGTTGGCGGTCTCGCCGGAGGTGCGCATCATGCGCTCGAGATACGGGCGGGCGACGAGACGCAGATCGAGGTGCACGTCGGCCGCGCTCGCCAGCATGAAGATGCGCGAGCCGAGATGGTAGCGCGACGTATCGGGATCTTGGCGGACGTACCCGCGATCGACCAGCGTCGCCAGCAAGCGATGAACGGTACTCACGTGCAAGCCGACGATCGTCGCGAGCTCGCTGATGCCGGTCGCATTGCGCCGGGTGGCCAGGGCCTCGAGCACGTCGAGGGTGCGGTCGACGGATTGAACCTTCGGCCGGCCACGCTCGCTCAAACGGCGCTCCACGCTCAGTTTCGGGCCCTCCATCTTTTTTGAAATGCGAAAGCTGTTTTCGCGTAGGCCGCAGGGCGGGTCCTGTGCCGTGCGAAGGCCGCTTCGGTGACCCAGCCCTTACGCGCGTTCTTCAGGCTCTCGCGACCGGTCTTTCTGGCCGGCGGCTTGGTCGGCGTCGGACTCGGAACCGCGGTCTCGATCTATGCCATGCGCCGGCCGCCGGACTGGGCGGCGCTGTGTACCGCGCTGCTCGCCGTCGCGGCGTTCCAGCTAATGACGCACTACACTAACGACTACTTCGATCGCGAGTCCGACGCAGGCTCGACCCGAACCGGCTTCTCCGGGGGTAGCGGCGTGCTGGTCGAGGGCGCGCTAGCGCCGCGGGTTGCGCTCGGTGCGGCGCAGATCGCTTTGGCGATCGGCTTGGCCGCGGTCGCGATGTTGGTCGCGCGCGGACGCATGAGCGCCGCCTATATCGGCCTCGCGATCGCGTTCCTCGCTTGGTTTTACTCAGCCCCGCCGCTGCGTCTGCTCGCGCGCGGGCTCGGTGAGGTGGAGACTGCGCTGATCGTCGCCGTGCTCGTGCCGCTCATCGCCTACGCTGCGCAAGGCGCTCCATTGAACGCACTCGCGCTAGCCGCGACCTTGCCCGGAAGCGCGGCGCTCTTCGCGATGATGCTCTGCGTCCAGGTGCCGGACCTCGCTTCCGACACCACCGGCGGAAAACGAAACTTGCTCGTGCGCTTCGGCCGCGCCGCGCTGCTACCGCTCGGCAGGGCCGCGCTATGCGCCGTCTATCTCGGCGTCGCGCTCGCGGTGCTGGCCGGCGCGCCGGCGACCGTGGCGTTGCTCGAAGCGCTCACGCTTCCGCTCGCGTTCGGCCTGGTTCGAGCGCTCAACGATGCAGCCACCCATACGGCCGGCGATGCGCCGCTAGCGGCGCGCGGCGTGGCCTTCTCCTTTCTGGTCGGCTTCGCCGGGATGCTCGGCTACCTCGCGCCGCTGCCCTGGCGCATCTAAGACGATGGCTCGTGAGGTTGTGCCGGGCGTGGAAGATACCGGCATGGCGCTGCGGACGCGAGTCGACGCGGCACTCGACCAGGTTCGTCCCATGATCGCAGCCGACGGCGGCGACGTGTGGCTGATCAAGATCGAGGGCCCGATCGCGTTCGTGCAGATGCTCGGCGCCTGCGGCGGCTGCGCGATGTCGACCGAGACGCTCAAAGGCGCGATCGAAGCGAGCATCGTCGCCGCCTGCCCTGAAATCGAGCGCGTCGAGCAGATCTAGCGCGACACGTCCGTAAAACTACGGACGCCCTGGCGAGGCCCTGCGGCTTAGGATTGCCGCATGAATAACGGCAGCCATGATGGGCCGCAGACCGAGGCGACGGTGCGGGTACGCCTCCAGACCAGCGGAGCGGGCGCCGACATAGCATCGGCCCTGTTCGACGACCAAGCCGCGAGCATGCTCGGCGCGGTTGGACGCAACATCGAAAATTACATCGGCACGCTTAAAGTCCCGGTCGGCGTTATCGGGCCGCTCGCCGTCCATGGTGCGCGGGGCCGCTGGATCGGCCACGTGCCGCTCGCGACGACCGAAGCGGCGCTGGTCGCTTCATACGGGCGCGGCGCAAAAGCCCTCACCGAAGCGGGCGGCTGCACCGCTCGCATAACCGCTTGTGCGATTTCGCGCGCACCCGCGTTCACGCTGCCGGACCTTCCGGCCGCGGTCCGTTTTGCGGAGTGGATCGAAAACTCGTACGACGCGCTCGCGGACGTAGCGGCGCAAACGACCCGCTACGGCCGCCTCTCGTCGATCGACACGGCGGTAGAAGGCAATCGAGTCTACGTAACCTTGCAGTTTACAACCGGAGAGGCTGCGGGGCAAAACATGGTGACGATCGCCACGCATGCGATCTGCGAACACGTTCTCGAACACTCGCCGGCAACGATTCAAGAACACTGCATCGAAGCCAACTATTCCGGCGACAAGAAAGCGACCGGGATGGCGATGCTCGGCGTACGCGGGCGTCGCGTCAGCGCGGAGATTCACTTGGACTCCCGTGCAGTCGGGCGCCATTTTCACACGACGCCGCAGCGTTTGTGCGACTATTGGCGAGTCGGCGCCGTCGCGGCGGCGATGACCGGGCAGATCGGCATCCAAGGGCACTATGCGAACGCGCTTGCGGCGCTCTATCTTGCGACCGGACAGGACGCGGCCTGCGTCGCCGAATCCGCCGTCGGCATCACGCGCTTCGAGACCGCCGAGGATGGATCGCTGTACGCCAGCGTTACGCTGCCCAACGTCATCGTCGCGACCGTGGGCGGCGGCACGCATCTCCCATCGCAGCGCGCCTGCATCGGTCTGATGCGCCTTCCGGCCGAGAACGGCGCGGATACGCTGGCCGAGATTGTTGCGGCCGTGTGTTTGGCGGGGGAACTTTCGCTCTCGGCGGCGATCTGCGCCGATCACTTTGCCCGCGCTCACCAGCAACTCGCGCGTGGCTAGCCTGGTCGGAACGCTTCGACGCTGGTCGACATACCAGCGTGAGCGCTTTCCTATTTTGGCGCACGGTCTTCTGATCGCCGCCTTCAGCAGCTCGGCCATCGCGTTCTCGGCGCTCCTGCGCGGTCAGTCGCACTTTCCCGCAATTGGGGTGATGCTCGCGGGCTTCGTCTCGTCGCTCACCATCTTCGTTCAACTCCGCGTTGCCGACGAGTTCAAAGATTTCGCCGAAGACAGCAAGTACCGGCCCTACCGCCCGGTACAGCGCGGCATCATCAGCCTCGCGGAGTTACGCGTACTAGCCTTAGCTTGCGCGTGCGTGCAAGTCATCGTCGCGCTCATCGTCGATGTGCGCCTCCTCGGATTGCTCGCAATCGTCTGGACATATATGGGCTTGATGACGGCGGAATTCCGCGTGCCGCGCTGGCTCAGAGAACGCCCGATCGCGTACATGCTCTCGCACATGGCGATCATGCCGATCATCGATTTCTATATCAGCGCCTTCGATTGGATTCCCGCGCACGCGCCGGCTCCGGCCGCCCTCGGCTGGTTCTTGTTCGTGAGTTTCGCCAACGGCATCGTCGTCGAGGTCGGGCGCAAGGTTCGCGCGCCGGACGACGAGGAGCGCGGAGTCGAGACGTATTCCGCCTTGTGGGGCCGCACGGCGGCGGTCGTGGCCTGGCTGGCCGCGATCGCCGCGACGGCCATCTTCGCTTTCGGTGCCGCGAGCGCGATCGGCGGACTCGCGCAGGAAGCGATCGTGCTCGGCATCGTTGTCGCCGGCACGTGCGTCGCCGCGCTACGCTTTCTGGCCGTGCCGCTCACCGCGCGAGCAAAGGCAATCGAGATTGCCTCCGGCATTTGGACGCTCGTGATGTACCTCGGACTCGGGACCGTGCCGATGCTCTTGAAGGCGCTACGATGAAGTTGCAGACGGACGTCGTCCTGGGCATCGAGGACGTTCGATTGGCGCGCGCGGGCGGTAAAGCCGCCGGACTCGTACGATTACAGGATGCCGGTTTTTGCGTCCCGCCGTGGTTTGCGATCGCCGCCGGCACGACGGATGCGGAGATCGTCGCAGCGCGCGATGAGATTTGCGACGCCGTCGGCGGGCTGCAAGGCAACGCATTCGCGGTCCGTTCGTCAGCCGCGGACGAAGACGGTTCGACGGACTCGTGTGCGGGGCAGCTCGACACCTATCTCAACGTCGTCGCGGCCGACGTCGTCGCGCGCATCCTGGACGTGCGGCGTTCGGTATTCTCCGATCGCGCCGTCGCGTATCGTGGCAGCCGAGGACTGGCGCCGCAAGCGTCGGCCGGAGTCATCGTGCAAGAGATGCTGGATCCCGACACGGCCGGCGTCGCGTTCAGTCGCGATCCGGTAAACGGTGCCGACCTCGTCGTGATTGGCGCGGTTCGCGGTCTCGCCGATAAGCTGGTCTCCGGCGACACCGGGGGTGAGACGCTGCGCTTTACACCGAACGGCGAACCGATCGCGCGAGACGGCGAAGCGCTCCTGGACCCGCTTGCCGCACGCGAAGTCTGTCGCGCCGCTCGCGCAGTCGAAGCAGCGCTCGGAGCGCCGCAGGATATCGAATGGGCGTTCGCCGGCTCGCGCTTGTATCTCGTGCAGGCGCGGCCGATCACGACGCGCGTGCATGACGTCACGATTTGGGACAACAGCAATATCGCCGAGAGTTACGGCGGCGTCAACTCGACCCTGACGTTCTCATTCGCGCGCTACGCGTATGCCAAGGCGTATCGGCGTTTCTTGCACGTACTGCAGGTCTCTCCGAAAACGATCGACGCGCATGACGATGCGCTTGAAAATCTTCTTGGCCTGGTCCAAGGCCGGATGTACTACAACCTGCTCAATTGGTACCGGCTCCTGGCCCTGCTCCCCGGCTTTCGCTTCAACCGCGCCTTCATGGAGCGAATGATGGGGCTCGAGGACGAGTTGCCCCAGGACGTCTTGGACTCACTGGGCGCGAGCAAGTCCGCAAGGCTCGCCGACTTAGCGACGATGCTGCGCATGGGCGTAGCGCTGATCTGCGAGTACGCCTTCTTGCGTAATCGCATCGCCGCATTCCATCGCCGCTTCGAGGCGACACTCCAGGACGGGATCGACCTGGCGGCGGCGAGCAACGCTCAAATCGTCGCTGAGTTTCGCGCGATGGAGGAACGGCTGGCGCGCCGCTGGGACACGCCGCTCGTCAACGATTTCTTCACGATGATCTTTTTCGGGACGCTCTGCAGCTTGTGCAAACGTTGGTGCGACGATGGCGACGGCACGCTCCAGAACGCGCTGGTGGCCGAATGCGGCGGAATGGTGAGCGTCGAGCCGGCCGCGCGGATCCTGGAAATGGGGCGCGTCGCGTCCCGAAACCCCGACGTCGTCGCACTGCTCGCGCATTCGGACGCACGCCCCGCGTCGCGTGGGCTGGCCAGCGTCCCCGAACTCGAGCGCCTAGTCACCGCGTACATCACGCGTTTCGGAGATCGCTGCGAGAGCGAGCTGAAGCTCGAGAGCGTCACGCTCGCCATGAACCAGCTTCCGCTGTACCGCGCAATCGCACGCGCCGCCGAGGTTACGGAGCCGGCGGCTACGGAGCGCACCTCACATCTCGCCGCACTTGCCGAAGCCCGTGCCTGCGCGTTGCTCGCCGATCGTCCGATTCGTAGAGCGCTCTTTGCGTGGGTCTTGCGTAATGCGCGCGATCGCATCCGCGATCGAGAGAATCTCCGATTCCAGCGGACGCGACTCTTTGGCCGGATTCGAGAGATCTTCCGCGAGTTGGGCGTTCGTGCGGAGCGAGCGGGTTTCATCGAAGACCGGGACGACATCTTCCATCTTGAAATCGGCGAAGCGCTCACCCTCTTCGACACGGTCCCCATCGTGCAGTTGCGAACGGCGATCGCGCAACGCAAGGCCGAAGCGCTTTGCAACAATGCTTTGCCGGCGCCCGCGCATCGCGTGCTCGTGCAGAACGGGTGCATCCTGGCCGCTGGGACGAACATTCGGCCCGAAGACGGCGGCGAGGTTCGGCGCGGGCTGGGATGCAGCGCGGGATTCGTTCGCGGCGTCGTGCGAGTCGTGACCGATCCGGCCGCGCGGTTCTCGCCGGGCGAGATTCTCGTGACGGAGCGGACCGACCCCAGTTGGGTGATGCTCTTCCCCGCGGCCGGCGGTATTCTCGTGGAGCGCGGCAGTTTGCTCTCGCACGCGGCCATCGTTTCGCGCGAGATGGGGATTCCATCGATCGTCGCGATCGACGGGCTGACGACCTGGCTGCGCAGCGGCGATCTCATCGAATTCGACGGCGCGAGCGGCGTCGTCCGACGGTGTGCGGCAGCGTGAGCGCGACAACCGAAGCGGCGCAGAAAGCCGACTTCACCGCACTGCGGTACGCTCAGTGCTGGGAAGACGCGGACGTCCTTCTCGAAGGTCTCGCGATTCGCCCCGGTGACGTGTGCCTTTCGATAGCGTCGGCGGGAGACAATGCCTTGGCGATGCTGACGCGCTCGCCGGACCGCGTCATCGCCGTCGATCTCAACTTCGCGCAGATCGCCGCCGTACAACTCCGCGTCGCCGCATATCAGGAACTCGCCCACGAGGAGCTGCTCGAGTTTCTAGGTTACCGTCCGAGCCCCAGACGCAAAACGTTGTACGCCCGCGTGCGCCCCCACCTCGAGGCGAAGGCTCGGAACTATTGGGACGCACGTCGCCGCGCGATCTCGACGGGCGCCGCGAACGCCGGAAGATTTGAAAACTACTTCCGGATCTTTCGGACGTTCGTTCTGCCGCTCGCGCATTCGAAAGGCAGTGTCCTCGCGCTCCTTACGCCCCGGTCGCGCGCCGAACGTGAGCGCTTCTTCCGCGAACGCTGGAACTCACGGCGCTGGCGCGCACTGTTTCGCGTCTTCTTTTCACGCTTCGTCATGGGCCGGCTCGGCCGGGACCCTGCATTCTTCGACTACGTCGAAGGTTCGGTGGCCGAGCGCATGTTACGACGGGCCGAACATGCGCTCGTCGACCTCGATCCGGCAACGAATCCGTACCTGCAACGCATTCTCCTCGGCGAAGATGCGGTCGAACTCCCATTCGCTCTGCGCGCCGAGAACTTCGAAGCCATTCGCCGGAATATCTCGCGCCTCGAGACGTTTCATGGTTCGCTCGAAGAGTTCATCGCCGCACATCCCGGCGTGCGCTTCGATCGCTTCAACCTGAGCGACATTTTTGAGTACATGTCCGAGGAGAGATTCGTGCTTCTCTTGGGAGGCATCGTGGACGCGAGCGCACCGCGGGCGCGACTCGTCTATTGGAATATGCTCGCTCCGCGCAGGCGACCGCTGTCGATGGCACGACGCTTGGTCCCGCTCGAGACGCTGGCGCTGGCGTTGCATGCGAAAGACAATGCGTTCTTCTATTCACGCGTCGTCGTCGAGCAGGTCGCGTGATCGCGCCGATCTTCGGAATCCCGATCGTCATGGTCGCGTTTGGCGCCTTGCTCTTCGGAATACGGCTGCTCGGCACGCGCGTGAATCTGCGACCGGAAGTTTCCCGGAAAGTATTCCACGTCGGGATGGGTCTGGTCAGCTTATGCTTGCCATGGCTCTTTCATCAGGCGTGGCCGGTATTCGTCCTCGGCCTACTGGCCGGGTCGGCTTTGCTCGGCATACGGATCGTACCGCAGCTGCGCGGATCGCTCGGGACCGTGCTGCACGACGTCGAGCGAACCTCGCGCGGAGAATTCTATTTTATCGCCGGCGTGACGCTGCTCTTCGTTCTGGCCGGCCGGAACACCATACTCTACATCGTTCCGCTGCTTTGGCTCACCTTCGCCGACACGGCTGCGGCCCTGATCGGCGCGCGGCACGGCGCGATTCGATACCTGACCCAGGGTGGCAGCAAGAGCGTCGAGGGCTCGTTCGCGTTCGCGATCGTCGCATTCGTTACGGCGTTCATTGCGTTGGCGGCATCCGGTCACGCCGACGCACTTTCCCTTGCTACGATCTGCGCGATCGCGTCCATCCTCTCGATGCTGCTCGAGGCTGTCGTGTGGGACGGCTTCGACAATTTTGCGATCCCGATCTTCGGCTACGCGCTGCTAGCGGTGTTGGAGAGGCTCGATCTACTCCAACTCTTGGCCGCCTCAGCTCTTCCGGTCGCGCTGCTTTGCTGCGCCATCCTATACTTGTACTTGAGAAGGCCGCGTCTACAGCGCGCGATTCGGACGCGATGATCGAACTCGCGCAGGCCCCTCCCTGGCTCGACGGCGACGAACGATGGATAGCATCGGCCGGCGGTGCCGTCCGCGCCGACGTGACGTTGTGGTGGAAGATGACGCCGCAATACGGCGCGCGCTCCACCGGTTTTCTCGGCCGCTACTCCGCAGGCGATCGCGATGCAGCAGCGACCCTTTTGCATCACGCGTCGATCCGCTTGCGTGCGAACCGGTGCGATCTGGCGATCGGCCCGATCGACGGGAACACCTGGCGCTCCTATCGCTTCGCGATCGAAACCGACGGCACGCCCCCATTTATGCTGGAGCCCGAGAACCCGGTCGAATGGCCGTCCGATTTCGCCGCCGCCGGATTTGCGCCGCTCGCGCACTACCGTTCGCATCGCGATCGCGACCTAGGCGTGCGAGAGCCGCGCTACGTGCATCTCGATCGACGCTTCTCCGCTCTCGGCCTCTCGCTGCGAAACCTGAATATGAACGCCTACGAAGCCGAGATGCGCGCGATCTTCATTCTCTGCAGCGCGAGCTTCCGTCAAAATCTTCTCTATTCGCCGATCGAGATCGGAGAATTTCTGGAGATGTACGCTCGGCTTCGTCCGCTCGTCGATCCGCGGCTCTGCATCTTGGCCGAGCACGAGGGACGTCTCGCAGGCCTAGCATTTGCGCTCGAAGATCGTCGCGATCCGTCGGGCAAGAACGTTGTGATCAAGACCGTCGCACGCCTTCCCGAGCGCCGCTATGCAGGGCTTGGCGCGCTCCTGACCGACCGCATCCGGCTCGCCGCACATGAGGCCGGATACGCGAACGCGGTGCATGCCTTGATGCACGAGTCGAACGCTTCTTTGGCGATCAGTCGCCGTTTTGGCGGTCCGATACGGCGATACGCCCTTCTTTCAAGGGAGTTACGCACGTGAACATCGCCCGCCGCCTCGAAGAAAAGGCGGACGCGATCCCACGGACGTGCGCGATCATCGAGGATCGTACCGCGCGGCGCTGCACGTATGGAAGCCTGCGCGATCGAACCTCAGCCTTGGCCTACGATTTCGCACGCGCGGGCCTACGCCCAGGCGATCGCATCTTGATCGCCGTCGGGATGTCGCTCGATCTCTACGTCGCCCTGATCGGCGCTTGGCGCTGCGGTCTGGTCGCGGTCGTTCCCGATGCATCGATGGGGCTCGGCGGGCTGAATCGGTGCATCAAAGCAGCGCAACCGGCCGCGGTCATTGCGGAACAGCGGCTCGCTCCACTCTCGCTCGCGTCGCCGGCGATGCGCGCGATTCCGCACAAGTTCGTCTTCGGACTCTTTCCCGGCATGCGGCGCGTACGGGACGCGAGGCCCGGAACCGCCCGGCGCTTTCCGATCATAGGGCGACGGATGGACGAGCCGGCGCTCATCACGTTTACGAGCGGAAGCACGGGTACGCCGAAGGTCGCGGTGCGCTCGCACGGTCTCTTACACGCGCAAATGAAAAGCTTGCTCGCGAACCTGCGACTGGGGACGAAGACGCTGGAGACGATGCCGATCGTGCTGCTCGCTAATCTTGCGGCGGGGGGCACCAGCGTCATTCCCAACATCGCTCTCCGCTCGGTGGGCAAAGCCGATCCGCGCAAGCTGGCGGAAACCATCAAGCGTCACGGCTGCACGACGCTGATCGGATCGCCGGTCGTGCTGCAACGGCTGGCGGCGGAATGCGCCGACGCCGATCCGCGCCTCGCTTCATTGGAGGACGTCTATAGCGGCGGCGGCCCGGTCTTTCCGGTGATCCTGGCGGCCTTCGAACGCGCGGCCCCGCATGCGCGCACTCACGCGATCTACGGGTCCACCGAAACCGAACCGATCGCGCACGTCGCGCATCGCCAGGTCGCGGCAAGCGATGTTGAATCGATGCGCCAAGGCGGCGGTTTGCTGGCCGGCCGGCCCGACGCTTCGAGCGAGGTCGCGGTGATCGCGGCGGACTGGGGGCGGCCCCTCGGACCGCTAACGCGTGATGCGTTTGCGGCGCTTCGGTTAGCGCCGAATTTCGTCGGCGAAATCGTGGTTACGGGTCCCCACGTGCTAGCTGGATATTTAAACGGCGCCGGCGACGCGGAGACGAAGATCCATGTCGCGGAGCGCGTCTTTCACCGCACCGGAGATCTTGGCCGGATCGATGCCGGCGGGCGGCTCTGGCTCCTCGGCCGGGCGAGCGCCGCTATATCCGACGAGCGCGGAACGGTATATCCTCTGGCCGTCGAGTGCGCGGCCAGCTTCATCGCCGGCGTTCATCGCTCGGCGCTCGCGCAATCGCAACGTAAGAGAGTCCTTTTCATAGAGGCCGCCGGATCGAACGCAGCCGAGATTCGAAACCGCTTGGCGTGGGCGATGATCGACGAAGTCGTGCCGCTCGCGGCCATTCCCGTCGATCGTCGGCACAACGCGAAAATCGACTATCCGCGCCTGCGCCGCTTGGCTTCTCGACGAATCTAGTGCCGGCCGGCGCCACTTCGAGACTGGGTGTGCCATACAGGTGGCACACCCGGGTGAGACTCTTGGGCCCTGGAGGACCTCGAAATGACGCTCTATCATTGCCCCGACTGCGACCGTATCCACGACGAACCGTTCGAAGCGACGTTCACGCTGCTGGCTCGCTGCATCGATTGCGCGCTCGCATCCGAGCGCGCAGCCGCACTCGCCGAACCGATCGCCGTTCCGCGCGCCGCCTAGCCTACGGAACCGAAGCGAACTCGGCGGCGGCGGCGGCGACGACCGCTTCGAGCGTTCCTGGTTCGAAAGGCGAACCGAGTCCGGCGCCGCGCAGTAACTCGCCGAACGGCGCTTCGCCGCCGCGGCCGCAGAGCGTAATATAGGCGTCGAGCGCTTCGCGCCGGTCCTTCGTTGCGCGCACCCAGAATTGCAACGCGCAGCAGAGCGCCAGCGTGTAGTCGATGTAGTAGAGCGGCGCCACATAGATGTGGCGCTTTTCTTGCCAGAGGCCGCCATGCAGCGGATGCTCCAGATCGCCGTAGTCGCGCCACGGAAGATAACGGCGCTCCATCTCACGCCACATCTCGTGCCGCTCTTGGGGCGAGGCCGACGGATGCGAGTAGACGAGATGCTGGAAATGATCGACCGCGACGCCGTACGGTAAGAACAGCATCGCATCGAGCAAGTGCTCCTGACGATACGTGGCCGCGTCGTCCCCGAAGAACCGGCCCATCTCAGGCCACGATAGGTATTCGAGCGACATCGAGTGGATCTCGGCCGATTCGAGCGTCGGCGTCAGATAATCCATGACGACTTTGTCGCGGCTGCGCCAGGCCTGGAAAGCGTGGCCCAACTCGTGCATAAGCGTCTTCACGTCGCCGCGCGTTCCGTTGAAATTGGCGAAGACGAACGGGATCTTCCGCGTCGGCAAGTTCGTGCAGTACGCGCCGCCGGCTTTCCCCGCGCGGCCGTCAACGTCGAGCAGCTCGCGCTCCTGCATCATGCGCGCGAACTCGCCGAGCGCCGGATCGATCGAGGCGAGCGAGTCGACGGCGCGCGCGACGATCCAGGCGGCGTTGCCCTGCGGCACGATGGGTTTCGACGCGCCGATGACCGGCTCGTCCCAGAATCGGACCTTGTCGAGACCAGCACGCTTTCCCAAACGCCGGACGAGATCGCTCGCCAGCGGCACGACCGTACGCGCGACCTCGTCGCGATAGCGCGCGACATCGTCCGGACCGTAGTCGACCCGGTGCATGCGCCGATAGCCGAGCGGCAGATATCCGTCGTAGCCGAGCGCGCGGCCCATGCGGTCACGCAACTTGACCAGCTCGTCGTAGATCGCATCCAGGCGTTCGCGACGCTCGCCGAACGCTCCCCAGCGCGCGGTCTCGGCCGCGTGTCGAACTTCGCGGTCGTGGTTCTGCAGAAATGCGCCGAGCGCGGCCAAGGTCCGGTCTTCACCCGCGAACGGAACGCTGACGTTGGCCAGCATCTCGGTGTATTGGCGTGTGAGTTCCGATTCGCGGATGAGATCGGCTGCGATGACGTCGTCGTAGGCGCCAAGATCGGCATCCCACAATGCGAAGGCTTGCTTGCCGAGATCGTCTTCGAGCGGTTCGCGTGCCGTCGGATCCAGAAAACGGCGTTTGACGCGAACGTCGAGCGAGGTCACGTGGGGCGTGCGCTGCTCGAGCCCGAGTTGCGCCGCGCGGCACTCGTCGCGGCGCGTATCCTGCGTGTAGCGCAAGCGCGTGAAATTGGCCCAGCTCCGCCATTCGCGGCGCAGACCGTCCCAGGAATCGAAGACGGCGCGGCGCGCGCCCGGCGTATCGCTGCGTTCGAGCTGCGCGTCGATCGCAGCGTAGCGTTCGGTCAGTACGCGTTCTTCGGGTTCGGCAATTGCTTCCAGCATGAGACGCGGATACGGCGCGCGGGTTCGGCTATCTTGCCGCGACGCGTTCCAAGGCGGCAAGAACGTATTCGATGACGATTATCACTCTTCGCGGCTACGCAACACGAGGGCGGCGTTGATCCCGCCGAATCCGGTCGAATTCGAGACCGCGAGCCGCGGCGACGCGAGGCGCGACTCGCGAGCGATATTCAGATCGCAGGCCGGGTCGATATGCTCGAGGTTCACCGTTCCCGGCAGAACCCCGCGCTCCATCGCGAGCAACGTTAACACGGCTTCCCAGGCGCCGGTCGCGCCCAGTGCGTGCCCGTGCTGTCCCTTGGTCGCAACGATTGGAATGCGCGTCGCCGCTGCTCCGAAAGCGAGTTTGAAGGCGAGCGTCTCGGTCACGTCGTTCAGCGGGCTCGAGGAACCGTGCGCGTCGATCAGCTCGATCTCATCGGGCGCGACGCGAGCCTCGCGCAACGCCGCCAAGATTGCGCGCGAGGCGCTATGGCCGTCGGGCCGCGGCGCGGTCATGTGGTGCGCGTCGGCGGTCAAACCGAATCCGAGCACTTCGCCGTAGATGTGCGCGCCGCGCGCCAGCGCATCTTCGTAGCGCTCCATGAAGAGAACGCCCGCGCCTTCGGCCATCACGAAGCCGTCGCGATTCGCGTCGAATGGACGGCTGGCGCGGGTCGGATCGTCGTTCCGGGTCGACATCGAGCGAATCAGCGCGAACGCTCCGAAGATGAGCGGCGAAAGCGGAGCTTCGACGCCGCCCGCGAGCGCGACACGCACTTCGCCGCTCGCGATCGAGCGAAAGGCCTGACCGATCGCGACCGTTCCCGCAGCGCACGAGTTGGCGTTGGCGATGTTGGGACCGCGAATGCCGAACTCGATGCCGACGTTGGTCGTCGCGGTCCCACCGAAGACCGCGATCGCAAGCAAGGGCCGCACGGATTTGATGCCGGCGGCGTGATAGCGATCGTGCTGCTCCTCCGCGTAGGCCAAGCCGCCGAGCGCGGAACCGATGAAGACCCCGGTCTCGTCGCCGTCCTCGATGGTATAGTCGGCGTCGTCCAGCGCGAGCCGCGAAGCTGCGATCGAAAACTGCGCGAAGCGCTCGGTCCAGCGCAGCCGTTTCGGCGCGAGGTAATCGGCCGGATCGAAGTTATCGACCTGCGCGGCGACGCGTGACGAGAACTGGCTCGGATCGAAGCGTGTGACCCTCGCCATGCCGATCTTGCCGGCGAGCGTCGCTTCCCAGAATGATTGCAGACCCGTTCCGATCGGCGTGATGACGCCGATGCCGGTCACCGCGACGCGGTGCGGACGCACGAGATTGCCGTTCACGCTTGCGCCTCAGCCAGAGTTTTCATACGCGCGAGCGTCTTGCGCGCGATGTAGTCGACGAAGAATCCACCAACGACGTGCTCGCCGAACCATTCTGAAGCGACCGGAAACTCGAACTTCAGCTCGTGCTCGATCGTCACGAGCGTGCCCCCATCCTTCGGTTCAAAACGCCAGACGACGTCCATGCCGCGCGTCCAACCCCGCACGTGGCGAAAGGTTATGCCGGGCAGAACGGGATCGCTGGTCTGTTCGGCGACCCAACTGATCGGAATAACGTCCCGGCGCGCCGCCATCTCGACGAGGCGCGTCGCCCCGCGATCTTCGAGCACGCGCACGTACCGGTAGTGCGGCAGGTATTCGGGCCAGCGCTCCGTTGCCGCCGCAAACGGATAGATCGTCTCCGCCGGCGCCGCGATGAAGATCGACGTACTGGTCCGCATCAAACGAGTAGCCGTCCGAGCAGCGCCGGTGAAAGCCCGCGCTCCGGCGAGACGGCGCCGCCGAGCGCGCCGAGCAGCGTCTCGCCGAGTTCGGGAAAACGTTGCAGGCGCGCCGCCGCACGCCGCGCGAGCAGCGGAACGTCGACCAGCAGATCGACGACGTGCGAAAGTCGCCGGCGCACCGCGAAGTCGCGCATACGCCGGGTTTCGTAGCCGGCCGCGTATGCCGCTTCGCGCGCCGGCTGCGCAAACGTTCGCGCGATGGCCTCGCCGGCGTCGGCGCCGCCGCGCAACGCGAGATAGACGCCTTGACCCGTGAACGGATTGAGGAAGCCGCCGGCATCGCCGGCCAGATACGCGCCCGGCCGCACGACCCCATGGACGTCAAAAGCTAAGGGACCAAACGAGACGCGCGAGCCGATGCGCTCGGCCGCGGCAAACGAACGCCGGCCACGGCCAAGCTCGGCGGCTTTGCCGCGCATGCCTTCGTCGACCGCTTGCGACCATTCGGCAAGTTGAACGTCTCGCACCACGACCATCACGTTCACGCGCTCTCCGTCGAGCGGATTGAGCGCGAAATACGCGCCTGCGCCCACGTACATCTCGATGTATCCGCCGAGATCACCGAAGCCGCGGTAATGGCCCCCGAGAGCGAAGCGGCGCGCGCCGCGAGAGGGGCGCACCAAACCGAGTTTGCGCGCAACGAGCGAACCGCTTCCATCCGCGCCGACGACGAAACGCGCCGGATACGTCGCCATCGTCCCGGCCTCGTCGCGCGCCACGACGCCCGTGAATCGCCCGTTTGCATACGACAGATCCTCAACGCGCGCGCGCTCGACGCGAGCACCGGCCGCTGCGGCCGCGTTCAGCAAGATTTCGTCGAGCGTTTCACGCGCGAGCGCAAGCGCGGGCGCCGGAAAGCGCAGTTCGACCGGATCGAGACCCGGTGGAATGAGCCGCACGCCGAGCAGCGGCTGCGCCAGTTCGCGCACCCGCTCACCGACGCCCAACTCATCGAGCGCCGCAACCGCACCAATGTTAAGGTACTCGCCGCAGACTTTGCGACGTGGAAAGCGCGCGCGCTCGAGTACGGTGACATCGAATCCGCTTCGCGCAAGCACCAGCGCGCAAGCCGCGCCCGCTGGGCCGCCGCCCGCCACCACGACGTCAGCCACCGTCGCTCAACATCATGCGCATCCAGGGATAGTGCTTGACGCTCGGCGCATTCCATCCGGCCCGGCGCGCCAGGTCGAGCGCTTCGTGCGCCGTGTACGCGCGCCGGGCCGAGAGTGGAGCGTCGTGCCGCGTTAGGCGGTTCGTCGCGAAGAAGCTTGCAAAGACGAGTGCGCCCGCGTAGGCCAGTCCCGAGCGGTGCAGATCGCAGACGAGCGGCGTTAAACGCGCGACGCGCCGCAACTCCCGCAGCATCGCGACGGCGTCGGTCGGATCGAGGTGGTGCAAGGTGAGATTGCAGCCGACGATATCGAACGATCCATCCGGAAACGGCAACGTTACCGCATCGGCGCAGGTAAAACGGATCGACGGTTCGTCGCCGGTACGCGCGCGCGCGATTGCGAGGACCGCCTCGCTGCGATCGAGCGCGACGACGTCGAGCCGGCGGCCGCGCCGACGTGCCTCGCGCACGAGCGCGCGCGCGATATCGCCGCTGCCGCAACCGACGTCGAGAACGCGCTCGGCATCGCGCGCAAAGACCTCGCGCAACACCGGCTCGATTCCGCCAAACCAACGGTTCGCTCGCTCGATATCGGAAAAGTTTCCCGCGAGTTGCGCCGGATCGACGTTCGGGTCGTCCATCAATTCGAGGGCGCTGACGCGAGGCATCAGGCCCCCGTTCGCCGCCAAGGCCGAATAACTAGTTTAGCTGGCCTTAAAGTACTCGGCGTTGATTTCGATGTAGTTCTTCCACTTCTCAGGAACATCGGAATCAGCGAAGATCGCCTCGACCGGGCACGCGGAGACGCATGCGCCGCAATCGATGCAGACCTCAGGATCTATGTACAGCATCGTGTCTTCTTCCTTGCCGTGGATACAATCGACGGGACAGACGTCGACGCACGATTTATCTTTCGTGCCGATGCAAGGTTCGGTGATGATGTAAGACATACAGGTATTGGTCGGGCCCTTTCCGGCGCTTGATAGCGTAAGCGGTATTTTGGGGGGCCGGGCCGCCGGTCCTTGCGGCGGTAAGGAATGCCGAAGGCGGCCCTTGCGCGAATGGGTGCTCGATGCCGACCAACGTCTCAGCGGTTCGTGAAACCGCTCGTCTCCCTTCCCGGTACGAGCCTACACGATGACCACGATCTGCGAGACCTGCGGCCTGCGCCCCGCCACCCTGCGAGACTTCACGCTCCGTTCCGGAGCATGGGTCGAGGCCGAGGTCTGCGATTCGTGCGCGCGGGGGCGACGAACCGCCGTCTTCCCGCTGCTCGGCTCGGCGCTAGCCGCGGTGGCGCTCGCCGTCGGCACGACGTACGCGATCGACCGGCTGCAACGCGGCAGCGGAGAGCGCGAACTCTCCTCGGCCGACCCGCGCGAATGGGCCAAACGCCTGCGCAGCGGCACGCCGACCCTGTCATCCTATTCGCGCGATTTGACCGCGGCCGCGAAGGCCGGGGAACTCGATCCCGTGATCGGCCGCGAAGACGAGATCGATCGCGTCATCTCGATCCTCTCGCGACGCAGCAAGAACAATCCGGTCTTGGTCGGCGAGCCCGGCGTCGGCAAGACGGCCGTCGTCGAAGGTTTGGCGCAACGCATCGCGCACGGCGACGTGCCCGCCGCGATCCGCGATAAGCGCGTTCTCTCACTCTCGCTCGGCCCGCTCGTCGCCGGCACCAAATATCGCGGCGAGTTCGAATCGCGCGTTAAACGTATTCTCGATGAGATCCGCCGCGCGGCGCGCGAGATCGTCCTCTTCATCGATGAACTGCACACGCTGGTCGGCGCGGGCGCGGCCGAAGGCTCGCTGGATCTTTCCTCGATGATTAAACCCGAGTTGGCACGCGGCGAACTGCAGTGCATCGGCGCGACGACGTTCGACGAATACCGCAAACATATCGAGACCGACGCCGCGCTCGAACGCCGCTTCCAGCCCATCATGGTCGCCGAACCGACGATCGAGCAGACGATCGCGATCCTGCGCGGCCTGCGCAGCCGGTATGCCACCCACCACGGCGTCAGCATCGACGACGCTGCGCTCGATGCGGCAGCGAATCTCTCCTCGCGCTACATCGTCGATCGCTTCTTGCCGGACAAGGCGATCGACCTCGTCGACGAAGCCTCGGCTTCGGTCGCCCTGCGACGCGGATCTTCCGTGGAAGTCGAAGACATCTCGGCGATCGTCTCAAAATGGACCGGCATCCCGCAAGGCACGCTGGACGAAGCGCAGACACGCGGGCTGCTGGCGCTCGAGAGTTCGCTCGGCGCGCGTGTGGTCGGACAAGATGAAGCGATTCGCATCGTGGCGCAAGCGGTTCGCCGCGGCCGCGCCGGCCTCAAGGATCCGCGCAAGCCGCTGGGCGGTTTCTTATTCGTCGGCGCGAGCGGAGTGGGCAAGACTGAGCTGGCGCGAGCGTTGGCCGCGGAATTGTTCGGCAGCGAAGAAAATCTCGTTCGCATCGACCTTAGCGAGTACACCGAGGCGCATACCGTCTCGCGGCTGCTCGGCGCACCGCCGGGATACTCAGGCCACAACGAGCCCGGCCAACTCACCGAGCCCGTGCGCCGGCGCCCCTACTCGGTCGTACTCTTCGATGAGTTCGAAAAAGCGCACGCCGACGTTGCCGCCATTCTGCTGCAGATCCTCGACGACGGCCGCGTCACGGACGCCAAAGGCCGTACGGTCGACTTCCGCCACGCGCTCGTCATCTTGACGAGCAACGCGAATCCATCGGAACTCGACATATATTTGCGCCCCGAATTGCTGAACCGCATTGACGACGTCGTGCACTTCAACAACCTCGGCCGCCCCGAGATCGAAGCGATCGTCGAGCTACAGATGCGCGAGGTCGCGCAACGGCTCGGCGTCTTGCACGTCACGCTTACCCTAACTGACGCGGCGCGCGAGTTTCTCGCCAAAGAGAGCATCTTGGCCGGCAGCGGAGCGCGTTACGTTGCGCGCACGATCGCCCGCTTCGTGACCAATCCGCTATCGAGCGCGATTTTACGCGGCGACATCAAAGAGGGCGGCAAAGCCAAGATCGAACTCCGCGGCGAAATGATCGACGTCATCGCGGCTTAGCCACATGCTTCCGTACGTCTCAGGGAGCGGCGCATCGGTGGCCACGTTCAGCGTTACAGAATCTTCTTGATTGCCGCTTCGATTTCGCCGGGAGTCATTTCGCCGAGACGGTAGGTGCTGATCTTGCCGTCGCGGCCGATGAAGACGTGGACCGGCAGGCCGACCGCGCCGTAGTCCTTGCCCATTGGGCCGTCGTCCAAGATCACGTCAAACGGGACGTGATATTGCTTCGCGAACGCTACGGCTTTTGATCTATCTTCGAGTTCATTGACGCCAAGCGTCACCAAGCCGCGCGGATGATACTTCTTGTAGAAGCCGACGACGGCGGGCGCTTCATCGTTGCATGGACCGCACCAACTGGCGAAAAAGTTCAAGTAGACCGGCTTGCCTTTGAGTGAAGCAAGCGAGATCGAACCGCGGCCGTCGGCTCGGGCTAAGGTGAACGGCGAGGCGACGTCGCCGGCGTGCGTCGTTCGAGCCAGAGCGGGCGCAACGAACGTTGCCGCAAGCGCCATACTGGCGAGAATGCTGAGCGGTTTCAGGTTGGTGTTCCTCACGTCAAGGTAAACGCCGGAAAATGGACGTGCGTTGCATCTTCTTTCATTTGGGCGATCAGGTCCTCGACGTTTGTGAAGGCACGCTGTTCGCGGATGAAACGGAAATCGCGCACGGCAAGCTGCTCGCCATAAATCGTTCGACGGAAGTCGAGGAGCCATGCCTCGACCGTCTTGGCGCCGGCGCCGAAGGTTGGGTTGGTGCCGATCGAGACGAGCCCGTGGTAATCGCGGCCATCGTGCCGCGCGACGACGCCGTAGACACCCTCACGTGGAAGCGTCTTTTCGGGCGCGACGTCGAGATTGGCAGTCGGGAAGCCGAGGTCGTGCCCGCGGCCGTGGCCGAGCACCACGCGCCCGCTCAACGAGTACGGCTCGCCGAGCAAGCGGTTGACGGTTTCGAAGTCGCCGGCCGCGAGGGCCGTGCGTACGCGCGTGCTGGAGACGCGTTCGCCCGCATCCAGCAACGGGCTCACCGCGGCGACCGCGACCCCCCGCTCGCTCAAAATCTTTTTAGCGAGCGCCGCATCGCCCTTGCGGCCTACGCCAAAACGGAAGTTCTCACCAAAGACGAGCGCGCGCAATCCGAGTTGGCCGACCAACACGTCTTCGAGAAAACGATTTGCTTCGAGCGACGCGATCTGCTCGTCGAATGGAATCAGGTACAGTTCGTCGATGCCGGTCGAGGCCAAGAGGTTCACGCGTTCTTCGAGCGTCGAAATCAGCGGCGGAACGCGCTCGGGGCGCAGATGCGTCGCCGGATGGTTGCGGAACGTTAGCACCGCCGCGCGAAATCCGGGACGCCGCAGGCGCATCACTGCCTTGACGATCTCGCGATGGCCGAGGTGCAGCCCGTCGAAGAATCCGATCGCCAGAACCAGCGGTCGCGCATCATCCTTGGCTTCGGCGAGCCCCTGGTGGATCTTCATACGAAGACCTTGCGAGGTGCGAGCAGCGCACCGACGGCTTCGCCGACGCCGACCAGCACGCGCGCGGAGTCGCGCACGAACACATGTTTCGCGATCGCGCCCTGCGGTAACGGAACGAGCCGGCCCGCGCAGAAATCCGCCGCGCTGCGTCCATCGAGGACGATCGTCGGCAGCGCGATGATGCGCTCGGGCGGAATGATCGCATCAGCCGGCGCCGCCGCGATCTCTTCGATCGTCAGGCTCTCGTAGAGCACAAACGGGCCCGACGCATCGCGCAACAGCGCGCCCATGTGTGCGGCGCAGCCAATGGCGGCGCCGAGGTCCTCGCAGAGCGTGCGAATGTAGGTCCCTTCCGAACACGCGCATGAGAAGCGCGCCGTATCGTTCTCGAAACCGAGCAACGAGAGGCCGTAGATCGTGATCTTGCGCGGCGCGCGCTCGACGGTGACGCCCTGGCGCGCGAGATCGTAAAGCCGTTTGCCTTCGTGGTGCAACGCGCTGTACATCGGCGGAATCTGTTCCAGTTGGCCGCAGAAGCGCGGAACGATCTCGCGCAGCAACGCTTCGGCATCTTTCGGAACCGGCGTTTCGCGCAGCGTCTCACCGAGTGCGTCGCCGGTTGTGGTCGACCGGCCGAGTTCGAGCGTGAAGGCGTACGACTTGCGGCGATCTTCCAAGAGCGGGATCAGTCGCGTCGCTTTGCCGAGCGCGATCGGCAGAACGCCCGAGGCCATCGGATCGAGCGTCCCGAGATGCCCGACCGGCAACTTGGCGCCATAATTTCGGGAGTAAATTCGGCGGATGCGCGCGCCGACTTGCGTCGAGGTTGGGCCGCACGGCTTGAAGACGTTGAGGAAGCCGAGCATGGGCGCGCGCTCTGCGCTGATTAGAGGCCTTCTGCCTCGAGCGCCGCGCGCACGTCGGCGATGGCTTGATCGAGCGGACCGTGATACGTCAGGCCTGACGCGCGGAAATGTCCGCCTCCGCCGAGGCGCCCGGCCGCAGCTTGCACGTTGACGCGTCCGTTGCTGCGCAAGCTGACGCGCAGGTCGCCGTCGTAGGCCTTGAACAAAGCCGCCGCTTCGATGCCTTCGACCGCGCGCAGATGCTGCACGATCTCCTCGGTATCTTCGCCGTCGGCACCGGCCTCCGCCAGCATCGCATCGTCGACGACCGTCCAGCAGTAGCGCCCGTCCTTCTCTAAATGCGCACTCGAGAGCGCGGCGCCGACGATCTTTACCGCAGCGAAACGTTTGCCGGCGAAGATCTCTTCGGTGATCTGATTGAGGTTTGCGCCCGCCTCGATCAATTCCGCCGAGAGCCGGAGCACGTCGGCCGTCGTGTTCGAGTGCATGAAGCCGCCCGTATCGGTCATGATCGTCGTCAGCAGACACGTCGCGATCTCGGGCGTCATCGTCGTGCCGAGCGCTTTGAGGATGCGCATGACGCAGGTGCCGGTCGAACACTCGGTCTCGATGATGTAGTTGAACGCGCCGAAACGCGAGTTCGCGAGATGGTGGTCGATATCGAGAATATTGCCTCGCTCGATGTGCGGCAAGAATTCTCCGGCGCGCGAACTATCGGCCATATCGCCGAAGACCCACAGCGTGTCCGGCGGCAAATCGGCGGGCAAGGCGCGCGCGACCTTATCGGAGTCGGGCAAGAATCGCAGATTGCGCGGGACGGGGTCCTGTTGGAAATAGTAAACGCGCTTCGCGAGTGCACGTAAGGCCAACCCGAGCGCGAGCCCCGCACCGAGCGTGTCACCATCCGGCTTGACGTGACTGACCATCACGAACGCCGGCCGCTTGCGCAGTTCGCTAACGACCTCTTCGGTCGTCGAGTTCCGCGCCGTCACTTCACTCTCAATCATCAGAGGAAACCACGCTCTTCGTTGCCTCAATTTTTTCGGTTAAGACTTTGCTCAACTCGATCGCGCGTTCGGTCGAACGATCCTCGACGAAGACGAGCTCGGGGGTGTGCCGCAGATTGACGGCGTGGCCTAACTCTCCGCGCAAGAAGCCCTTGGCGGACTCCAGCGCATCGAGGCTCTGTCGCGCGACGTGCCGATCGCCGATCACGGAGACGAAGACCTTGGCGGTATGCATGTCTTGGGTAATCTCGACCCGGGTGACCGTCACGAACCCGAGGCGCGGATCCGAGAGGTCGCGCGAAATTAGCCGCGCCAATTCTCGCTGCAGTTCGTGATCGAATCGGTTCTGACGATC
>PLDY01000114.1 GCA_003136895.1 Candidatus Erabacter solicola
CTCCATGATCGCGCCGACGTACTCGGGCGGGCTGATGACGGTCGCCTTCACGTAAGGCTCCTCGACGGTTTCGATCTTGTCGCGCGGCGGCAGCTTTGCCGGGTTATCGATCAGTTCCACCGCCCCGTCGCTCATCGTCACGCGAAAGACGACCGAAGGAGACGTCGCAATCAGGTCGAGATTGTAGTTGCGCTCGAGCCGCTCTTGAACGATCTCCATGTGCAAGAGCCCGAGAAAGCCACAGCGGAAGCCGAAGCCGAGCGCAATCGAACTCTCCGGTTCGTAATGGAGCGCCGAATCGTTGAGTTTGAGCTTCTCGAGCGCATCGCGCAGATCGGAGACCTCGACGCCTTCGTTCGGGTAGAGGCCGCAATAGACCATCGGAACGATGGGCTTGTATCCGGGCAGCGGCTCGGAGGCCGGGTTGCCGGCCTCGGTGATCGTATCGCCGACATCGATATCGCCGAGCGAACGGATGTTGGCGATCACGTACCCGACGTTGCCCATCTCGAGCGACTCGGTGCGACGCATTTCTGGCTTGAAGACGCCGACCTCGGTCGCTTCGTATACCTTTTTCTGCGCCATCGACATGAAGCGCGTACCCTGGCATAGGCGGCCATCCTTAACGCGCACGTATGCGACCACGCCGCGGTACGAGTCGAACTGCGCATCGAAGACCAAGCCGCGCAAATGATCGTCCTTACCCTTCGGCGGAGGAATGCGCGTAACGATCGCCTCGAGGATCTCGGCGATGCCGATGCCCTCCTTGGCGCTCGCCAGGATCGCGTCGCTGCCCTCGATGATGAGCAACTCCTCGATCTCTTTCCTGACGCGGTCGGGATCGGCCGCGGGAAGATCGATCTTGTTGATGATGGGGATGATCGTCAGGCCCTGGTCGAGCGCGAGGTGATAGTTCGCCAGCGTCTGCGCTTCGATACCTTGCGCCGCATCGATCACGAGCAACGCACCCTCGCAGGCCGCAAGCGATCGCGAAACCTCTGACGAGAAATCGACGTGCCCGGGAGTGTCGATGAAGTTCAGTGCGTAAATCTGTCCGTCGCGGGCGGGGTAGCTCAACGTGACCGGATGCATCTTGATCGTGATCCCGCGCTCGCGCTCGAGATCCATCGCGTCGAGATGCTGCTCTTCCATCTGGCGCACGCCGATCGTCTTGGTGACCTCGAGCAAGCGGTCGGAGAGCGTCGTCTTCCCGTGATCGATGTGCGCGATGATGCAAAAGTTTCGAACGTTCGCGGCGACGTACTCGCCCGCGCGCCTGGATTCCGAGAGCATCGTGCCGTTAGTAGGTGATGACGCAGGCAGCGCGTGGAATCGCGCTGATCAGGTACCCTACGAGGATGATCACGACCAGGAAGGCGAGGTCCAACCCGCCCGCCGACGGCACGATGCGCCGGACTGGATTGAGCACGGGCTCGATGATCCGCGCCAAAAAGTAGGTCCAGCGACCCTGCAAGCTCGGGAAAAATGAAGCGATCGCGTACACGAGCATCAAAAGCCAAAAAATCCGGAGGATTCCGGCGAGGACGACAGCGACGCTACACGAGAGTGAACTCACCTGCGCACCTTTCGGCGCGAAGGCCGGACAATCACTTTAACTGAGCGAGCACCCTGGCCGGAACGCCGTTCAGATACGGCTGCGGATCGATCGCCGTTCCGTCGAGTATGATCTGAAAGTGCAGGTGCGCACCGGTCGAGGCGCCGGTAGAACCGACTGCTGCGATCTCTTGCGCCTTACGTACGTACTGGCCGGGACGAACGAGCGCGCGCGAGAGGTGGCAGTACCATGTATGGTAGCCGTTGCCGTGATCGACGTCGACCTTGATGCCGTAGCCGCCGTCCCAATCCGCCGACACGACGGTACCCGCGGCCGCCGCTCTCACGGGTTCGCCGTAGCCGGCCTCCAGATCGACGCCTTTATGGAACTCGGGCCACGGATTACTGCGCCACCCGAACGTCGACGCGATCTGTCCGTCCACGGGATTGAGCGACGGAATCGCCGCGAGAACGCGCGCTCGCGCTAAATCTTCGAGGCGTCGCATATTGAGCACGCGCAGGGCGACCGTACGCAAGTGGTCGCCGTCGCTTCGCACGCGAAGTGAATCGGTGCGCAGATTCTCCATTCGCGCGGCAACTTGCTTGAAATCACCGGTCGTGGGCAACAGCGATTGGCGATCGTCGCGCATCGGGACCGATGCGGCGCCGCTCCTGGTCTTCTTCTTGCTGTCGGCGCCGATCAGTTTGCGGATCTGGTCGTTCTGCTTCTCGAGCGCGCGCAATTCGCTGTCGAGCGCCGAGGCCTGGTCGTCGATCTTCTTCAGGCGTTCGCGCTGATCGTCGGTCAGATTGCGCAATTCACCGACGCGCATTTCGGCGTGGCGCAGATTATACAAGTAGTACCCACCGACGCCGCTCAGCGCGATGGCGAAAAGCGCGAGCGCAAAGAGACCGTGCTTCGGTGTGAACTCCAGCCGGAAGACGCGATAACCCCAGGGCGGAACGATCTTAATAAGATAGCTGCGCTTCACGGTTTGGTTAGCTCGCGCTTCCGTTGCGAGCTATGGAGATCGCGGACTGTTCTTCTTTCGAGGCGCCCTGCTGCGGGACAAACTTGCGTACGGCCTTTCCAAAAGTCCGCGTCTCTTCGCGAGAGTAGATGCTCGTCAGCACTACGCCATCACCTTCGTTATTGAGCAGCGCGAGAGTAAAAGAGAGGTCCGATCCGACATCGCTAAACGAGTTATAGCGCACAAACCCGACGCGGTGAACTTCGCGACGGGCAACGCGTTCCAGTTCGGCCAGCCGTTCTTCGGTCCTTTTGGCAAATTGTGAGTGAGACGTTCTCAGGCGAGCAATCGAATCTCCGTCGGCGGCATCGCGCTCGCCCTCGGCCGATTGGAGTAGTGCCCGCAACCGAGGGCTAACCACAACATAGTGGTACAGACTTATGGATACGACCACGATCCCGAAGGCGAGACCGGCCAGGGTGCTGATCGGCATGGGTTGCTGTTTCGGCCTTCCTGTAACGGGGAACCCCCCGCCCAGCAGGGGGCAAAATAGGCGAAACGGCCCATTCCCAACGAAAAGCCCACCGGGAGCCAGGAGATCCGCGGCACACGCTAGGGCCTACGTACCGTTGCTACCTTCCGGTCCTGGCGGGGTTTATAGGTTAACGTTGCGCGGAGCCCAACCCCCGGCAAGGCGAACCAGATTATACCACAGCGCGACAGTACCTCGAAGGAGCCTCGTTTTGTTCAGAATTGTTCACCGAATCGCCGGCGCGCTCGCCCTGCTTGCCCTGGCCTCACCCGGCGTCGGCGCTGGCGCCGCGGCACCTGGTTCCGCTTCGGGGAGCCCCACCCGTATCGATTACACGATTGGCGTGGCACAGCTCAAAACCAACTGTAAGCGTGAGATTGGGCGCGGCGGAACGAGCGTCGCAAAGATCGTTGCGGTCCCGGCCGGAAGACGCACCTTCGCCACGGTCGTGTTGCCGCTCGAGAATCTCAACGGCGACCTGAACGACCGGCTTGTCGCGGAGACGCTGCTCAGCCAAGTTTCGCCCGACCGCGCGATTCGCGACGCCTCGCTCGCTTGTCAGAACGACGTGAACGATTTCTTCACCAAGATCACCGCGCAACCCGCTCTGTACCGCGCCGTCGCCGACGCTTCGGCGAGCGGTACCGCCAAGAACGATGCGGACCGAAAACTTACGTCGTTGTGGCTCGTCGCACTCAAGCGCTCGGGGGCCGGCTTGGCGAAGACTCAACGCGATGAGTTCGTCAAACTCAACCAGCAATTGAATGCGCTGCAGAACCAGTTCGGCGCGAATCTCGGGAACGATACGACGAGCGTCACGTTGACGGCCGCGCAGATCACGGGCCTGCCCGACGATTTCGTCGCAACGTTCAAGAAGAACGGCGACACCTATATCGTTCCGGTGAACGAAAGCACGGGCGGCCGTTTCATGGAGAGCGCGAAGGATCCGCGGGCGCGGCAGATCTTCTATCTGGCCAGCGCCAACCTCGCGGCCGACAAGAACGTGCCGCTCCTGCAACAGGCGATCGGCTTACGCGACCGCATCGCGCACTTGATGGCCTATCCGAATTGGGCATCGTTCGTTCTCGCCGATCGCATGGCGAGTTCGCCGGCTCGCGTCAACGGCTTCTTGGCCGATCTCGATCAAAAGCTACTGCCACGCGGCAAAGCCGATCTCGCGACCTTGGCGGCGCTCAAAGCCAAAGACCTCGGAACGCCGGCGGCGACGATGGATCCGTGGGATGTCACGTACTACGATAACCTTCTGCGTAAGACGAAGTACTCGGTCGACAGCAACGAGGTTCGCAAGTACTTTCCGGTCGAGCACGTCGAGCGCGCGGTCTTCGATATCTACGCCAAGATTCTGGGCGTGCGCTTCACGCAGCGGACGCCCGCCAACACCTGGGCGCCGGACGTCACGCAATGGGTGGTCACCGATGCGAAGAGTGGCCGTTACATCGGCGATTTCTATCTCGACCTGTTTCCACGCCAGGGGAAATACTCGCACTTCGCGAGCTTTACTCTGATGCCGAACCGGCGGCTCGGTGACGGCAGCATACGTCCGCCTCAGGATGCGATCATCGGTAATTGGCCGGTCGCCGCACCGGGGAAACCGGCGCTCCTGTCGCACGACGACGTCGAGACGTTCTTTCACGAGTTTGGCCATGACATGGCCGCGATGCTCGCGACCGCGCCGTACGAAACGCTCTCGGGCGGGTTCCGTCAAGACTTCATTGAGGCGCCTTCGCAGATGCTCGAGAATTGGGTCTGGGACCCGCAGATTCTCAAGGTGCTCAGCGCCAACGTCGAGGGCGGAGCGCCGCTTCCCGACGACCTCATCAAGAAGATCCGTGCCGCGCGCTACGTCGACAACGCCTATTATACGACGCGGCAGATCATGCTCGCGAGCATCGACATGATCTATCACACGAGTGGCCCGAAGGTTGACACCACCGCCGTTTGGCGCGAGGTTGCGGCCAAAGATACGCCGCTCGGCACGCCGGCCGGCGTCCACCCCGAGGCCTCGTTCGGCCATCTGATGGGCGGCTACGACGCCGGCTATTATGGCTACCTCTGGAGCAAGGTCTACGCGCAAGATATGTTCACCGCGTTCCAGGCCGGCGGGTTGGAGAGCCCCGTCGTCGGGGCCCGGTATCGTAAGGATATCCTCGAACCTGCGCGCGAGTACGAACCCGATCAGGAAGTACGCGCGTTTCTAGGCCGCCCGATGAGCCCGACGGCTTTCTACAAAGAGTTCGACATTGCGGTGAAGACGTCGGCGAGATAGACGCTTCCGCCCCAAATACAAACGCCCGCCGATTTCGACCGGCGGGCGTTTTCGCGTATCTGCCACACGCGGATTAACGCGCGTTGCCGGCGAGCGCGTCGCCGAGGTTCAGGAAAATGGCTCCTACGCTGCGCGCCGCTTTGGCGAGTTTGTGGCGCAGGCTCGAGCGCTCGCCACGCGGTTTGCGTGCCTTGCGCACGAGGGCGGCGCGGCGAAGCAAGTCTTCCCGATGACATCGGGCGATCGAACTGATCAGATCTATGTTCACGGTATCCTCCAAAAAGTGTGGAAAGGGATTGGGAAATAAAACGGCCCCCGCGTTGCGGAGGCCACATGTGTGGACGTTGTGCGCTCGGTGTCGCGCTACAATCGTTCGTGCGTGTGGTTCCGCGAGAGGGAAGGCACGGCGAAGCCGCGCGGGAGCATGCCCAAAAGCGTGCCGGTTATCGGGAAACGGTTCGAAACGATCTGCAACATCATGCTCCTCCTTCCGTCTGCAATAGAAAATTCGCGCTGCCGCGGTGCGGCATATCGTAACACGCGCGCGCCGCGTGCGTCAAATAATCGTGGAATGAGTTGGGGTCGCCGTACTCAGGATCGTACCCGGCAGCGGCGTTGAACCCTGCGGGCCGAGGACGCCGCTCGTGCCGGGGCGTGGCGAGCCGCCGAGCGGGGCTGGTGGCGGATACGATGTTGCGGGACCCGGTGTCGGCATGAGTTCGTCGCCGTAGAGCACGACGAAGTATCCGAGGTTCTTTTTCAAGACGATCGCTTCGCCGGCGGCGGTCGCGCTGATGAAACCGCTGCCGAGGGTTGCGTCGGGGCTCCATGCGAGAACGCGATTGCGGCGATGCTTGCCGGATTCAAAAAGCGCGACAGTATAACCGCGGCCGCTGGTAGCCTCTTCCGACGGAATCTTGAAACGCACCGCGCCCAGCGCGTAGAGCGTGAGATTCACGTGCGGCATCAGGTAGCCGCGCACGATTGCGCGCCGTTTCGCGTACGATTGGACGTTACCGGTCGGCTTGGGTGTCGGTGCGTCGGGCGCATCCTCAGGGTAAATCGTCGTCTTTGTATCGATCTTCGGACCGGACGGCGTCGCGTTGGGCTTCGGCGTGTTCGTCCCGGAATAGACATGCGCCGAGGCCGACGGCGCCGGGCTCGGCGACGGGCTCGGCGTGGTCTTAGGGGTCGCGCTGGGCGCGGCGCTCCCGGGGGCGCCGCTGGGCGCGGCGGGCGGTGCGACTAGGGCGAGGACGACTTCGAAACCGCCGACGACCGGGAGCGGAAGTTCCGCATCATCGGGCGCGAGAAAGACTGCTCCCTCGATCGTGCGCATCCGGCTCTGATTGCCGACCGCGCCCGCGGCGGGTGAAACGAGCCCGCTCGGCGGTTGCGGCAAGCCGCCGCCGGTTCCGAGGTTGCCCGAACACGCGGCCACGGCGAACATCGCCGCCGTGCTGATGGCGAACAAAACCTTACGCGTCGTGAAAACACTCATTGCCGGGCCCTTCGCCGCAGCCCCGACTCTTTCCGGCGAATGAGGGAGCTTCACGCGCGTCGTAGGCATTCGGCATGAAGAACGAGAGCCAAATCGACGGTATTCTCCTTGCAGGTCAGCCGACCGATGACGAATTGCGCGGGTTAAAGGATCGCGGCATCGCGATGGTGATCAACAATCGCCCGGCCGAAGAGTTCGCCGAGCCCGAACGCCCGAAAATTCCCGCCGGGATCGAGTACGTCGACGTCCCGTTCACGAGCGCGACGCTAGCGCCCGAGCATGTCGCGCGCACGCGCGATGCTTTGCGAGCCGCCAAGGGAACGGTATTGGCACACTGCGCCGGCGGCACCCGTTCGGCCACCGTCGTCGCTGCGGCGCAAGCTGAGGACGCCGGCGAAGGTCTCGAGGGAGCGCTGCGCCGCATTCGCGAGGCTGGTTTTGACGTCGAGGGCACGCCGTACGGCGCGTTTCTGCAACGCTATTTCGAAGCAAAATAAGGTAATCGTACTGCGCGCCGAGCCGGATGATGCGATTGACGTCGCGGCCCTCTTTTTCGAATACTTCGAATCGATGTCGCTTCCGGCCGGAATTCGAGACGATCGCGAAACGATTGAACGATACTTACGCAAGCCGCGCGCCGTTTGGCTTGCGTCGGTCGATGGCGCGCTCGTGGGAATGATCGCCTTGCGGCCGATCGATCAGATCGAGAACGCCTGCGAAATCAAACGGCTCTACGTTCGGCCGGCAGCCCGTGGGTGCGGCAGCGCACGCGCTGCTCGATGCATTCGAGACCTTCGCAGCCGGCCAGGGATACCGTGAGGCCTACTTGGACTCGCGTCTCGATATGCTCGACGCCCACGCTTTCTACCGTCGGCGCGGGTACGTTCCGTGCGAGCCCTACAACGATACTCCGGTAGCGGCCGAGTTTATGCGCCGTTCGCTGGCAGAATAGTTCCGCTGACTTCACCGAGCCCGATGTGAGCCGCGCCGGCACGATCGCACGATCCCCGCAGCGTGATCGTATCCCCATCTTCGATGAACGCGCGCGTAGTGCCGTCGGCGAGCGCGAGCGGATTCGCCCCTCGCCACGACAACTCGATCATGCTTCCGTAGGTGCCGGGCTCGCTGCCGGAGATCGTGCCTGAGGCGTACAGGTCGCCGGCACGGACGCGCGAGCCGTTGCTGCTCGAGTGCGCGAGTTGCTGCGCCATATTCCAGTACATCCCGCGAAAGTTGGTGCGGGCAATCGTCTGCGTATGAGTGCGCGCGCCGCGCGTATCGGCCGGCGTGAGTTCCACCGCCAAGCCGATGTCGTAGTTTTGTGGCGTCGCGATCGCGAGATAGTCGAGCGGCGGAGGGTCTTGGCGTGGCCCGTCGACGCGAAACGGTTCGAGGGCGTCGAGCGTGACGATCCATGGCGCGAGCGACGTAGCGAAGGATTTTCCAAGAAGCGGTCCGAGCGGCTGATACTCCCAGCCTTGTATATCGCGAGCGCTCCAATCATTGAGCAACACGACGCCGAAGATGTGGTCGGGCGCGCGCTCGACGGAAATCGCACTGCCCAGCGCGGGTCCGTTCCCGGTCACAAATGCGAGTTCCAATTCGAAATCGAGCATACGCGTGGGAGCGAAGACCGGCGCTTCCGCATTTGCAGCCTTCAGCTGCCCGCGTGGACGCACGACCGGCGTCTCCGAGATGACGACGCTGCTCGCGCGACCGTGATACCCGATCGGAATCCAGCGCCAGTTCGGAAGTAACGGCTCGGTGTCGGGCCGTAAGATCTTCCCGAGATTGGTGGCATGCTCGCGCGACGAATAGAAATCGACGTAGTCCGCGACTTCGATGGGCAGCGCCATGCGCGCGCCGGGACGCGAAACGAAGCTCTGATCGGCGATGCCGGCGTCGTGCAGTTCTCGGTTGCCGGATGCGAGCAACGTCGAGAGACGCGAGCGAACGGCGCGCCACGCCGGCTTGCCTCGCGCGAGCAACGCATTGAGGGTCGTTGCGCCGAGGAGCGTTTCAGCCTCGGGCAGGCCGGCTTCCAACAGGCCCGCGCGCGCCACGATGCGGAGATCGAGAATCGAGTCGCCGATGGCGACGCCCAGTCGGGCGCTGCTCTCGCCCGGGCGAACGAACGCGCCGAAGGGAAGATTCTGTATCGGAAAATCGCTGCCGGCGGGGACGTCGACCCACGAGCGGAGTGCCGGATCGGTCGTTGCGTCGAAGGCGGGCGTCACGGTTCGTGGCTCCCCAGGATGCCGAGTGCGATCAGATCTTCCACGGGTTCGTCGAAGCTGCAACTCCCGTACGAGTGGATCGTTCGAGCGCGCGCCGAGCCGATCTCGCCGGCAGTGATGCTGAGGTCTCGCCACCGCAGGCGAGTGCTATCGAGTTCAAAGCTGGCGGGGTCTTCGTCGGCGATCATGGCTTCGATGGTACTCTCCGAGACGGGCAAGGTCGAGGCCAGAACGGCCGCGCCGATCACGTTAAGGAAGCCGTGCATCGTGAAGCCCGCTTCGGCCTGGCGCCGGCGCAGCGGATGATGCAGACCGGCCGTCGCTTTCAGCGCGACGCGTAATTCGACGGCGCGCTTGATGACCTGCGCGAGACGCGCCGGCGCCGGGATCGCTTCGGCGACGAGGCCGCCGCAGCGGATCTTCGCAAAGATACGCGATTCGCTCGACTGAGCGGCGCGAGCAATGGCCTCGAGCGCAGCTTCCGGAGCAGCCCCCGCACTCACATCGAGTTCGAAGTAAACGGCAGCGCCGGCCGGCGCTGCCTCCTTCGCATCGAGGACGATCTTCATCTGCTCGTCCGCGCCGGTTGTCGTTGCGCTCGGATTGCGGAGCTTCAGTTCGACGCTCTTTACGAGCAAACGACGAGAACCCGTCTCCGCATGCTTGGCGATGGCCGCGAAACCGGCCGATCGTTCGCCATCGATGACGACGCTGATCCGAAGCGCGCCCGCTCCATCGTCGAGGGTCTCGGCAAGTTCGCGCAGGCGCGACGCAGCGACGATAAATCGTCCGAGCATCCAAGCGTGCGGTCCCGTTCGCGCGCGCTCGTGCGCCAGCAGCGCTTCGGGCATGCTGAGTTGCGCCGGCGGAAAGAGCCCGGCATCATCGATCAGCTCCCCGAGAAATGCGCGCCGTGCGTCCACAATTGCGGTGAATGTCGTCGCCGCAACTCGCATTTCCTCGCGTGGAACAGGACGCGGCCCGCACCGAGCACAAAAAGAACGCATCGCACAGGAACAGCAACAGCCGGCCCCCGAGCTTTATATCTCAACCGACATCGAAGCAAACGGCCCGTGTCCGGGCCTCTTCTCCATGTTAAGTTTCGGAATGGCCGCATTCACGGTCGAAAAACAGCTGGTCGGAACGTTTAGCCGCAATCTCGAGCTCTTACCCGGAGCGACGCTCGACGATCGCACCATGGCCTGGTGGGGTCTCGCCGAGAACGCGGAAGCTTATCGACGTTCGCGCGAAGGGTTGAGCGCACCGCGCACGGCGATGCTCGAGTGCAAGACGTGGCTCGAAACGATGCGGCGTTTCGGCAAGCCGATCATCTGCGGCGCTCCCAGCGGTTTCGATTTCACCTTCATCTACTATTACTTTCAGCGAGAACTGGGCGAGAGTCCCGTGGGCTTTGCGAGCTTAGATCTGCGCACGTACGCGGCGGCTGTGATGAAACGTCAGTATCGCCAGGTCGGAAAGCGCCAATATCCGCAAGAGTGGATCGACGACGGACTGCCGCACACGCACGTCGCGCTCGA
>PLDY01000080.1 GCA_003136895.1 Candidatus Erabacter solicola
ATGTGTGCGAGAATGACTGCAGGGAATCCTAAGATAATCACAAGAGCTATCGCGAGCGCAATCAGCTGCGAAGTATTCACCGTCACGTATTGGATCGGAACCGCAAATCTCGCGGTGAGGCCGCAATCAAACGAATACAGTAAGCAATATGCAAAGCCGGTCAATGCGCTCACTATTAGGGCCTCACTAAGGTTCCAGAAGAGTGGCTCCTGCCTTTCTCCTGGCGGTCCCGTGTCGGCCACTTTATCTACCTCGATCGGAAGAAGCTTGTGCTCGGCAACGTTGTGTTCCGCGATGACTCGATTGCGCGCCCGCGCAACGGGGTCTCATCAACGGGGCCATATACAATGGCCTTGCGGTGGATCGAGGGCGGAGGCCGGGCGTTCCTCAGTCCTGATAGATCGCCGTACGCCCCGTGACGACCATCCTGCCCGCCGAATGCCGCCAGTCAGGGGGATTCTCCCAGATCAACATAGCCCCTTGTGGTCATATCCCTTTGCGGAGATGAAGCCGCGAGGCGCAACCCCCAGCTTTTCTGGGCGGCGGCGCAATTTGGTGGCGAGCCGATCTGAGGACTGGGGGGTGCCGGTCAACTCCTGTCCGTCAATCAGGTCATGCCCCGCCAATGGAAGTCCCCGCGGTCTGATTTTCGGCTACGTCCGAGTTTACGTAACGTCGCGGCGTCTCACTTGACACGACGCGTGTCGTGCGGCTCGCGTTGCGCGGAAAGCGCGGAGGGCAGGCCGCTACGAACGGCCCGCGGAATCCGTGCTCAACGCTGCATCGGTGGTGGTCTATTCTTCGTTGAGGCGAAAAGATGCCCGACATTTTCATCAGCTACACGCATCGCGATAACGTAAAGCAGTCGTGGGAAAAGCAAGGCTGGGTCGATCTTTTTGAAGATGCGCTTCAGGAACGGCTGGACGCGATCGGCGGACGCACGTTCTCCATCTTTCGCGACCACAAGATGCGCGGAAGCGACGAACTCGACGATAAGCTTGGCGACGAGATCAAGCAAAGCCGCATTCTGGTTGCAATCATCACGCCGGGCTATCTCAACTCGAGCTGGTGTCGCAAAGAAGTCGACCTGTTTTGCGATGCCGCCCTGAAGTCCCACGGCCTGAAGATTGGGACGGGATCGCGCATGGTGAAGGCCATCAAGATTCCCGTCGACCGGGACTTAGTTAAGACCGCGCGGGCCGAGCTCGGCCCGTCGCTCGGTGAGAAATTCTTCAGGCAGAACAAGGACGGCTCGACCTCCGAGCTCGACCCGCAACTCGGCGGCGCCGATCTTGTGGAGTTCAAAGAAAAAATCAACAAGTTCGCGTGGGACTTGCACCTGCTCCTCAAGGACTTGGATGCAGCGCACGCTCCCGATCCGGCGACGGTTCTCGACGAGCCGCCCGTCTATCTAGCGGAGACGAGTTCCGATCTCGGCGAGGAACGCGAAAAACTGCGACGCGAACTCATCCAATTCAAGCATGCCGTCTTGCCGGACGAGTATTTGTTCCCAACCAGCGACTATGCCGACCGCGTCCGAGAGTACCTCGGGCGCTCCCGGATGTCCATCCACCTTATAGGAAAGAACTACGGCATCACGCCGGAGAATGCGGCGCAGTCGGTCATCGATCTTCAATATGATCTGGCCGGCAAAGAGCTGGAACGGCGGGCTGACTTCGTACGGCTGACGTGGATGCAGCCCGATATCGAGGCCTCGGACGATCGTCAACGCGCATTTGTCGAGCGCTTGCATGACGATCCTCAATTCCGGAAGACGCCGCTTTCGGACCTCATGACCAGAGTGCAAGAAATGTTACAGCCCCAGGTCTCCCCGCCGCCCCCGCCATCAATCGATCGAGGCGGTCCGCTGAGCGTCTATCTCATTTACGATAAGGCCGATGAGGCGGCTGCAAAGCCGTTTGAGGATTTTTTGTACGAGCGAGGCTTCGAAGTTACCACGCCGCCTCGTACGGTCGACGAACAGGAGACGTTGCGCGAGGACCACGAGGATGCGCTGCGCGTCTCTGATTCGGTGCTCGTCTTTCAGGGTCAGGCCGACGAGAGATGGCGGCGAACGAAGCTCTTTGACTTGAAGAGAATTTTTGGAAAAGGACGGACGTCGCCGTTCGTCGCAGCGGCCGTCCTGCTTGCCGATCCGTCGCGACCGGACAAGACGGATTTTCGTAGCCGCGACGTGTTGGTCATCTCTGGGCTTGGCAACTCCACGCCGTCGGTCTGCGAACCTTTCGTCGACAAGTTGAGCTCCGGCGCCGGTACGGCCGGCTAATGGCAAGCGATCCGGCCGACCACGCCAATCCGTTTCCCGGTCTGCGGCCGTTCAACGACGACGAAGAGTATCTGTTCTTCGGACGCGATGCCCAAGTCGACGACCTGCTGGCGAGGTTGCGACGCCGGCGCTTTGTCGCCGTAGTCGGAACATCCGGGAGCGGGAAGTCGTCGCTCGTCCGGGCGGGACTGCTTCCCTCGCTATACGGCGGTTTCATGGTCGGCGCGGCGTCGCACTGGCTCGTCGCAATCATGCGGCCCGGCAGTTCACCCATGGAGAATCTGGCGCAAGCCCTGGATACGTGTGGCGCTCTCGGCGAAAAAACGGCGGAGCAACCGGAGTTGCGTATCGGAGTCGCTCGCACCGTGCTTGAAAGTGGCGCGCTCGGCTTAGTTGAGATCGCGCAACACGCCGGAATGACGGACGACGACAATCTTCTCGTCGTCGTCGATCAGTTCGAGGAACTCTTCCGCTTCCACGAAGGCGAGTCGAATTCGTCGGCGTCGGATGAAGCCGCGGCGTTCGTCAAGTTGCTCCTAACCGCCGCGGCGCGGACCGATCTCCGGATCTACGTCGTGATCACGATGCGTTCGGATTTCTTGGGGGATTGCGCGCGTTTCCGCGATCTGCCCGAGACCGTAAACGATGGGTTGTTTCTGGTTCCGCGGATGACGTGGGAACAGTTGCAGCTAGCGATCGCGGGCCCAGTCGGTGTGGCGGGCGCCGCGATTGCGCCCACGCTGATCACACGCCTGCTCAACGACTTACGCAACGACCAGGATCAATTGCCGGTCCTCCAGCATGCGCTGATGCGCACCTGGAATCTGTGGGCCGCAGCCAAACAACCGAACGAGCCGCTCGATGTCCTGCAGTACAATAAGACCGGGACGATGGAGAACGCGCTTTCGGCGCACGCCAACGAGATTTATAAGAAACTCGACGCGCGAGGAAAGCTCCTGGCCGAACGGCTCTTCAAGTGTTTGACCGATCTGGGAGCCGACAACCGCGGTATTCGGCGTCCCACAACCTTCGGTCAAGCCTGCGAAATCATTCAAGCGACCCCGGCCGAACTCGCTAAGGTGATCGAACCGTTTAGGGCTGAAGGGTGCTCGTTCTTGATGCCGCCGCCGGAAAAGCCGCTGACGCCGGACGAGGTCCTCGATATCTCGCATGAGAGCCTCATGCGGAAGTGGGACCGGCTCATCGCGTGGGTGGAGGCGGAGGCGCAGTCGCGTCAGACCTATCAAAGGCTCGCCGACGCGGCGGCTCGGCACGGCAAGAAAGAAGCTGCGCTGTATCGCGACGAGGATCTGACGACGGCGGTCAGATGGCGCGAAGAGAATAAGCCGAGTCCCGCGTGGGCACAGCGTTTTCCGAAGGCCGACTTCGTTGCGGCGATGGCGTTTCTCACCGCGAGTGCCGAGTTTTCGGCGCGCGAGGAAGCGGCGCGGCTGAAGGCCGCCGAAGACGAGTTGCGCCGCGAGCGTGAGGCCGACCGGCGCAAGATCGAAAGCGAAGAAGCCGCCAAGCGCGAGCGTCTCGAGCATCAAGCAGCGGTCGATCGCATGCGAGCCGATTCGGCGCGGGCGGTATCGCAACGGACGCGCGTCGCCGCAATCATCATGTCGGCGATCGCCGTGGTCGCGCTCGCGCTCGGAGCGCTATCCTGGAAACTGCGTGCCGATGCCGAGAGCGCACTTTCCCATGAACAATTGGCCGAACACGGCATGCAAGTCGCCCAGGCTGGCAAGCTCGAAGCCGAAACGGCGCAACGCGCATCGGCGGAGCAACTGCAACGGAAGACGACTCTCGAGCTGAAGCAGTCCCGCAGCGAACATAGCGCGACGCAACGTGCGCTCGTAGCCGAGCGCAACCTGCACGAGGCGGAGGTCCAGCGCCGCCTCGCGCAATCGCGACAGGACCAGGCACAGAAGGCCGTGGCGCTCGTCGCAACCCAAACCACCAACGGCATCGTCTCCGATGTGGCGGAGACGTTCCGCGACCGCGGCGTACCGGTCGACGTCACGCGTAAGGTCCTCGACCTAGCGCAGGGCTTACAGCAGCAGCTCACGGGCTTAGGCGCCACGACGCCGGGATTACGACGCAGCGAGGCGGCCGCTCAGATCCAGGTTGCGACAACGCTCGAAGCGCAAGGGGACACCACGGGTGCGCTTGCTTCCGCGACACGGTCGCAGGCGATCATGCAAGATTTGGTCGCCACGAACGCGCGCAACGCCGATTGGCAGAGCGGCCTTTCGACGTCTTATCGAACGATCGGCGACGCTCGTCTGGCGCAAGGCGACCTGGCTGCCGCGCGTCAATCGTATCGCGCCGGTTTCGCGATCGACCAGAAGCTCGCGACCGCCGAACCTAACAACTTGGCCTGGCAGGGCGCTCTGGCCGAATCGTACCAGCAACTCGGCGACGTCATGAGCCGGGAAGGCGACTCGCAGCACGCGCTTGAGAACTATCGATCCGGGCTGCAGATCAGGCAACGTCTAGCTAAGGTCGACGTCCATAAGACCGAATGGCAACACGATCTCGCGGTCGCGTACGGCAAGGTCGCCGCTGCCCTGCGGGCGCGCGGCAGCTCGCGCGATTCGCTGGACGACTATCTTCGCGATTTCACGATCGTAAAAACTCTGGCCGAGGCGAACCCCAACAATGTGCGCTGGCAGAGCGACCTGGGCGCGGCGTACGGGAACGTCGGTGACGCATACTCTTCCAGGAACAAATTATCCGACGCGCTGAGCTACTATACCAACGACCTCGCGATCGCGGACCGCCTTGCAAAGAGCGATCCCGGCAACGCGACCTGGCAGAGCGATCTTTCCCTCGCACACGCCAATGTCGGCTACGCCCAATATTTTCTGGGTCACGTGGCGGATGCTCTCACGGCCTTCCGTGAGAGCTTGGGAATCAGCGAGCGTTTGGCCAAGCGTGATAGCCGCAATGTGAGCTGGCAGCGAGCGCTCTCCACGTCGTACGCAAACGTCGGTCAGCTCCTCATTACGCAGCAAAATCTCTCCGGCGCTCTCGCGCTCTATCGCCAGCGCCTAGATATCGTCGAACGTCTCGCCGCTTCAGAACCGAAGAACGAGACGTGGCAAGTCGAACTAGCCGCCTGGCTCGGCAATATCGCCGGTGTTTACGAGCAAAGCGATAACCGGTCCGGTGCGGTTCAATTCTACCGTCGTTCCGTTACCGTCGCCGAGCATCTCGCCACGCTCGAGCCGGACAACATGGGCTGGCAAGTGAATCTTTCGGCTGACTATCTCAACGTCGGGCGCGTGCTGCTCTCTCAGGGAAACGAATCTGCCGGATTGAAGGCCTATAATGCCGGCATCGCGATACGAGAGCGGCTCGCCCGCTCGGATCCGGGAAATGCCGTTTGGCAGCAATCCCTCTCGGACGCATACGAAGGCTTGGGACGCGTTTTGACGGGTCAGGGAAAGTCCGCCGACGGGCTCGCAAACTATCGTCGGGGCCTTGCCATCGTTCAGCGTATCGCGGAGCTCGACCCCGACAACTCCTCGGCGCAACAGCGTACGGTCGTCGAGGACATCGAGGTCGGTAACACTTTACGCGACCAAAATAATCTCACCGAGGCCTTAGTCTATCTTCAGAAGGGCGTCACGCTGTCCGAACAGCAAGCGAGCGATCCGGGAAATACGTACTGGCAGCGCGTGCTTGCCTATTCGTATACCGGCCTCGGCGACGCACTCGTCGCGAAGAAAGATTTTACCACGGCGTTGGCGCGCTATCGTTCCGCCATTGCGATCGGGGAGCATCTCACGAAAGTGGTCGATCCCGTCAATGCGTTCTGGCAGAGCGATCTCGCGAGCTTTTACGTCGGAGCCGGCGATGTACTGAGCAAGCAAGAGCAGTGGCCGGCGGCTGAGAAGTCCTATCGGGACAGTTTGGCGATCACGGAGAAACTGGCCAAGAGCGATACGGGAAATGCCAGTTGGCAGCTCGACCTCGCGATCGCCTACAATCGGGTCGGAAACGTCTTGTACTCGCAGAGCAACAACAAGGACGCGCTGGTCTATTATCGCCTAGCGAACGGTATCGACGAACAGCTCGCGCTGCGCGATCCGAATGATGCGAAACGGCAGAGGAACCTCTTCATCGACTTCAACAATATCGGGGGCGCCGAAAGCGATCCGAACGCGCAACGCGCCGATTATCAGCGTGCGGTTACGATTGCACGAGCTCTCAAAGCCCAAGGTAAGCTCAACAGCGACGACATCGATTTGCTGACGGCACTCGAGAAAAAAATCGCGCCGTCGCCGAAAGGGGATACGGCTCCGCCGCCAGGTCGCTAACGGGCCGAACAGCGGACCGCTGCACTACGTCGACTGCGCGCCCGGCGGCGTTGGGACCGTGACGCTCTTGGTGATCAGGATGTCGGTCTCGGTTGCGCCCTTCGAGGTGATCATGATCGTCGTCGCGTTCGCCTTGTCGCCGGAGACGAATTGAGCGAACGATGTTCCGTTCGCGTCCATCTTCATTTGCTGCGCGGCCGGCGGCAGTTGACTCTTGTACCAGCCGTAGACTTTGTCGAATCCGTCAGTGGTCTTGAACGAAACCATCTGGCCGCTACTCGTCTGTCCGCTGATCGCGAAACTTCCCTGTTGTTGTTGGGCGCCCGGATAGATCGCGACCCCGAGCTTCGAAATGTCGACGGCGTTGTCGCCGGCCGTCATCGACCCTTCTTTGGTCGTGATCGTCGTCGTCTTATCGTCGGCGCTCGTCGTGACCGAACCCTGATCGGTCGAAATGGTCTTTCCGCCTCTGCTACAGGCCGTCAGACCGACCACCAGCACCAATGCAAGAATACCCCAGTTCTTCATGCGTCACTCCTCGTAACAGGTTCGGGCTCCGGGCTTTGTCGCGTCCTTTTCTTCCGGTGGCGGCTTCCCTTCTAGGGTTTCGAGGCGGCGAGCAGCGACGCGAGATACTCGTGCCAGATTGCGGGCAATGTGTGCGTGCCGTGACCCCTCGTTGCCGGGCCGATCGGGAGTAAGACGAACCGCCCGTTCTTCACGTTGACGATCTCACGTTCGACGATACGCAGTTCGGGTGGATTGATTTGATCGTCAGCCGAGTTAATGGCGAGCAGCGGCGCCGTGATCGACCCGAGCAGCGGCTCGGGGTTGTAATCTCGCGATGATTCGAACTGGTAGATCATGTCGTTGGCGTCGTAATTCGGCACGCGCGTCAGAATCCGATCGCGAAAGTAGTCGTCGGCTGCGTTCCCGGTCGCCCAGAGCGTTTGATCGTAGAGCGGCGCGCTGCCGAAGACCCACAGCATGTCGACGGCCGATTTCAACCCGTCGGGCTCGGTCTTGTACTCGCCGCCGTTGTAGCCGGGGTCGTTGCGAAGATCGTCGACGATCATGTCGCGCCAGATGCGGTTGCGCCCCGAGATCGCAATGGGTAAACTCGCGAGCGGCATCAGCGCATCCATGAATTCGGGATGGAGCTCGCCCCACATCCAGGTCTGCATTCCGCCCATCGACGTGCCCATGACCAGACGCATGTGGTCGACGTGCAATCCGACCTTCAGAAGTTCGTAGGTTGCGGCGATCTGGTCGTGATAGCCGTAGTGCGGAAAGCGCGCGTGCATTCCGTCGCTTGGTTTGCTCGATCTGCCGTGTCCGATCTCGTCCGGAATCACGATGAAGTAACGGCTCGCATCCAATTCGCCGCCCGGCGCGAAGAGGATGCCCGCGAAGGTGTCGCTGACGAACTGCGCGGTCGAGCCGCCGGTTCCGTGAAGGATCAGAACGGCGTTGGTCGTGTGACCCTTCGCGTCGCGCTGCGGCGTGCCGAAGGTGATGTAGTGCAAGCGCAGGTTGGCGAGCGTCTCGCCGTCCGCAAACGTGAACTTCGGGATCGTGTCGGTGCCGTCGGCCGGCGGCGGATAGGCGGCCGCGCGCGCCGGGCCGCCGCTCAGCAGAAGTATAAGGAAGACGAGGGCTGCGATCTTCAGGGTAACACCTCCGGGGCGTCTCGCGGACCAGTTACGGCGCGAGAAAAGAAGAGACCGCCTTGACAGCCCCGCGGGCGCGTAGGGGCCGGGCGGAAGTCGCCGGGCCGCCATCCAAATCGACCGCATGCAATTGAAACGGATCGCGCTCGTTCTCGGAGCGGCACTCATGCTGCTTGCCGGCGGGGCGCAGCGCGCCGCGGCGGACCCCGTCGCCTACGACAGCTTCGTCAACGGTGCCCAAGCCCAGCACGGGCTGTTCACGATCTGGCGCAAGGCGGGGAAGGTCTACCTCGAACTGGCTGCCGACCAGTTGAATCGCGATTTCGTTCAGACGATCGTGCCCGCGTCGGGTCTCGGTCGCGGCGTCATTTGGGGGAACACCGACCACCTGCCGGCCGAACTCGTTCGGTTCGAGCGAACCGGCAATAGCGTCGCGATCCTTTGGCCGAGCCCGTATTTCGTTGCCCCGCATTCGGCTGCGGCTACCCGCGCGATCGAACGCGAGTTCTCGCGTTCGATCGTCGGGCTGGCTCCAATCGCGGCCATCGACGAGCGCACCGGCGCGATCGTCATCGACGCAGCTCCGTTTCTCGACGACCAGCTGAATCTCAAGGCGGTTCTCAAGCAGCACTTCAGCGGCCGGACACAACTATATACGCTCGGTCGCGAGCGGACCTACTTCGGCCCCACCAAAGCGTTTCCGAAGAACGTCGTGCTCGAGGCGCGCCAGGATTGGACCTCCGACGATCAGCGTCTCAACGACGTTCTTGCCGATCCGCGCCACGTGCAGATCGACGTCGTCTATAACATCGCCGATCCGCCGCAGAACGACGGCTACCGGCCGCGACTCGCCGACGATCGCATGGGCATCTACGACGACGTCTACTTGCAGTTCGATCAAGATAAAGTCCTGACGCGCAACCTGCGTTACCTCGTGCGCTGGAACTTCCAGGCGTCGGATCCGAGCAAGCCGATCTCGCCGGCGACGCACCCGATGGTCTTCTACCTGAGCAACACGATCCCCGAGGCCTACCGGCCCGCTATCAAGGCCGCGGTCTTGAGATGGAACGGAGCGTTCGAGCGGATCGGAATCAGCGGCGCACTGGAAGTACGCGAGCAGCCCGACGATCCGAACTGGGATCCCGACGACATCCGCTACAACGTCTTGCGCTGGATCGCCGAGTCGCGTGCGAGTTTCGGAGCGGATTCGCAGACGCTTTTCGACCCGCGCACCGGCGAAGAGTTCCGCACCGGCATTCTGATCTCGGCCGACGTCCCGCTCAACGCGAACCGCGAGTGGACCTACGTGATCGATCCGGTCCGCAACGGCCGCGTGACCGATCCGATGCCGCAGCAGTATCTCGACGACACGTGGATGAGCGTCATCCTGCATGAGACCGGCCACAATTTGGGCATGCAGCACAACTTCATCGGCTCGCTCGCCTACACGGCGAAAAACCTTCAAGACAAACGTTTCACGGCCAAGAACGGCATCACATCGACGGTGATGGAGTACGCGCCGACCAATCTCTGGCCGCAGCCGTACGCGCAGGGCGACTTTCACCAAACCGTACTCGGCCCGTACGACTACTATGCGATGCGCTGGACGTACGCCGCGATTCCAGGAGCGAAGACGCCGGAAGACGAGTTGCCCACCTTGCGTAAGTGGGCTTCAGCCTGGAGCGATCCGCTCTATCGCTACGCCTCGGACGAGGATGTCTCGTGGGCCAACGGCCACGCCTCGGATCCGCGTTCGAACACGGGCGACCTCACCAACGATTCGCTGGCCTGGTGCGCGATTCAAATGGGCATGCACCACGATCTGCTGGCCAAGCTCAACGACCGCTTTCCGTTTAACGGCGACGAATACAACACGGAGAGCGACGTCTTCACATTGATCTTCCGTCAATACAGCGGCTGCGCCATGATCCCGACCCACTACATCGGAGGGCAGTATCTCTCGCGGGCGCACCGCGGCGATCCGCACGCGGAGGCGCCGATCGTTCCGGTGCCGCGCGCGGAACAGCGCCGAGCGTTCGCCATGCTCGACAAGTACGTGTTCTCGGCCGACGCATGGCGCTTGCCGCCGTCGCTCCTGAACAAGCTTGGCTACAGCGAGTGGGCCGGTTACGGGTACGTCAACTTCGAAGGCTATGGAAACCTGCCGCAATGGTCGTACGCGCCGCCGGAACGGCACGACATGCCGGTGGCCGAGATGATCGCGCGCCTGCAGATGGGCGCCATCCGTCAGATGTTCCAGCCGCTCGTGCTGGCGCGCATCGCGGCTGGACCTTCCGAGACCAGCGAGAAGAAGCCGATGCAATTGGCGGATCTCTTCGAGTGGATGCAGGGCAGCGTCTACCGCGAACTCGGCCAGGGCTCCAAGCTCGCGACGATCGAACCATCGCGGCGCGTGTTGCAACAGCGCTACCTCGATACGCTGGTCGCGCTTTTCAGCCAGCCGGAGGCCGGCGCGCCGACGGATGTACGGGCGCTCGCGCGTTTCGAACTCGCCGCACTTGCGGGCCAATCCGAACGTTCCTTGCACGCGAAGCTCGATCAGGTCACTCGCGCGCACGTGGAGTTGCTCTACGCGCGCACCGACGATGCGCTCCACGGGCACCACGATATGGGTGCGCGTTCGCAACCTTCCGCGCAATAAAACAAACGAGGCCGGCATCCGTGCCGGCCCCGTTTGCTTGGCTCTCTGGTCAGGAGCGCCGTTTCTCGCAAAGCCACCTTATCACGGCCCCGCGGCCGCTGTCAGCGTTTCCGGCCGGAGTGTGATCCCCGTCATAGCGCATTATGGGTAGGGCCGAAACCGGGCCGGACCTAATCCAGGGTCGTGCGGACCGGCGAGCCTTCGATCGATGAACTTCCTAAGACGTACGAACCGGCTACGGTCGAGGCGCCGCGCTACGACTGGTGGCTGAAGAGCGGGGTCTTTCACGAGGAGCCCGATCCGGCGCGGCCGCCGTTCATTATCTCGATGCCGCCGCCGAATATCACCGGGCGGCTCCATCTTGGGCACGGCTCGACATACACGCTGATGGATATCCTCACGCGCTACCACCGCATGCTCGGTGAGAACGCGAACTGGATTCCCGGTCAGGATCACGCGGCGATCGCGACCGAGGCCGTGCTGGTGCGCGAACTGGCGAAGGAAGGCCTCTCGCGCCAGAGTCTCGGGCGGGAAGCCTACCTTGCTCGCGCCTGGAGTTGGCGGGACCAATACGGCGGCGAGATCAACGAATCGTTCCGCACGATGGGCTTCGGGCCCGATTGGGAGCGCGAGCGCTTCACGATGGACGCCGGCCTCTCGGCTGCGGTTATTAAAGTCTTCATCCAACTTTACCGCGAGGGACTGATCTATCGCGGTACGCGCATGGTCAATTGGGACCCGCTCTCGCAGTCGACGCTCTCGGATGCGGAAGTGGAAGAGGAAGAGCGCGACGGCTTCTTGTGGCACATCCGCTATCCGGGCGAAGATGGAACGTTCGCGCTCGAGGTTGCGACGACGCGGCCCGAGACGATGCTCGGCGATACGGCGGTCGCAGTCCATCCCGAGGACGAGCGCTACCGGCACTTGATCGGCAAGAGCGTAATGCTACCACTGGTCGGCCGCTCGATCCCGATCATCGGTGACGACGCGGTCGAACGCGATTTTGGAACGGGCGCCGTGAAGGTGACTCCGGCGCACGATCCGCTCGATAACGAGATCGGCGATCGTCACGGGCTGCCGATGCCGAGCGTGATCGGCTTCGACGGGACGATGACGGACGAAGTTCCGCCCGCCTATCGTGGGCTCGACCGCTTCGCCGCGCGCGACGCGGTCGTCAAAGATCTCACGGCGCAAGGGCTGCTCGTGCGAATCGAGTCGCACCGCTACTCGGTGCCGCTGAGTTCGCGCTCGGGCGCCGTCGTCGAGCCGCTGCTTTCGCTGCAATGGTTCTGCAAGATGGAGTCGCTCGCGAAACCTGCGCTGCAAGCGTATCGTGACAAGCGCTTTCGCTTCGTGCCGGAACGCTTCGGCCGAACCTACGAGCAGTGGCTCGAGAAGATCCGGGATTGGAATATCTCGCGGCAGATCTGGTGGGGCCATCAACTGCCCGTCTGGTACGGCCCGAACGACGAAGTGATCGTCGCCGAGAACGACGACGAGGCCGGTCTTCTCGCGCGCGAGCAAGGCATCGGCGAGCTTCGCCGCGATCCTGACACGCTCGATACGTGGTTCTCGAGCGGCCTCTGGCCGTTCTCGATTCTCGGCTGGCCCGAGAAGACGCCCGAACTCGCGCATTGGTACCCCAATGCGGCCTTGATCACGGCGCGTGAGATTATCTTTCTGTGGGTGGCGCGGATGGTGATGCTCGGCTTAAAGTTCGCCGGCGACGTGCCGTTCCGCGACGTTTTCATCGCGCCGCTGGTCTTTGACGATAAGGGCCGCAAGATGTCAAAGAGCCTCGGCAACGTAATCGAACCGGTCGACCTGATCGCGAAGTACGGCGCCGACGCACTGCGCTTTGGGATCGTTCGCCAGATGCGCCTCGAGTCGCAGGAACTCAATTTCGACGAACGCCTTTGCGAGAAAGCGCGCGATTTCAATAACAAGATGTGGAACGCGCTGCGCTATCTTCGGAGTCTGCCCGAGGGCCTGCCGCGCGGCGGCGCGTTGCCCCCGGCAGAAACGTTATCGCTGGCCGACAAGTGGATTCTGACCGAACTGCACGGCGCGATCGAAGCCGTCACGAGAGCGCTCGACGAATATGCCTTCGGCGTCGCGGCCGATTTGCTCGTCGATTTCGTGTGGTACAAGTATTGCGATTGGTATCTGGAGGCGACCAAGGCGCCGTCGCCGACACGCGCTGCGGTACTCTCGTACGTTCTCAACGCGTCGGTGCGTCTGCTGCACCCGATCGCGCCGTTCGTTACCGAAGAGATTTGGCAGGCCTTGCCGCATGACGGTGCGACCATCGTGACGGCGTCGTGGCCTGACGCAAGCGAGGTGCCGGTCGATCCGGGCGCAGCCGCGCGCTACGAGACGCTCACCCGGGTCGTGACCAAAATTCGCGAGGTTCGCATCGAGTTGGGTCTCGCGCCGCGCGAGAAACTGACCCTCGAGGTTCCGGCCGGGCTCGACGCGGACGCGCGAACGCTCCTGGGCTTGCACGCGAACGCGACGCTGGTGGATGGCTCGAGCGTTGCTGCGAACGTTGATCTCCTAACGGCGGTGACCGTACATGCGCCGCATGGCCTCTTGCGCCAGCGCTATGCGAAAGACGTCGAGCGGCTCGATGCCGAAGTGGCGCGGCTGGAGAAGAAGCTCGGGAACGCGCAGTTCGTGAGCAAGGCGTCGACTGAAGTCGTTGCGAAGGAGCGCGAGAAACTATCCGGCTACGAAAGCGAACGCGATCTCGCGCGCGCGCAGTTGGCGGCCCTGGGATCGGAGGATCGCGGATGAGGAGCGCGCTGGAAGCCGTGCGCGAGCGGACCCTGATGTCGGCGCAAGCGATCGACCGTATTATCGCGCGCCTGGCGCATCAGATTCTCGAGCCCGACGACGCGCAGGACGGCATCGTCCTGATCGGTATCCGGCGCGGCGGCGAACAGCTCGCGCGGCGTCTGGCCGCTAAGGTCGAGGAGATCAGCGGTCTCAAACCGGGCCTCGGCTTTCTCAACATTAACCTGTATCGCGACGACGACGTCGCGCGCGCGCTCCCTGAATCGGAGATCCACGAGGATTTGACGGGCAAAGTCGTCATCGTGGTCGACGACGTGCTGTTTACCGGCCGCACGGTGCGCTCCGCGCTGGACGCGGTTACCGATCTGGGGCGCCCGCGCACGATTCGGCTCGCGGTCCTCATCGATCGCGGCCTGCGCGAACTGCCGGTGCAGGGCGACTACATCGGCCGCCAAGTGCCGACGAGCCGGCGCGAGCGGGTCGAAGTTCGCTTGGGCAAGTCGTTCTCGAAAGACGATCGGGTCGTACTTCTCTCCGAGCCCGATGCCGGAACGTAGCCTCCTCGATCTCGACGACCTCAGCAGCGACGACATCATCTACATTTTGGACCGCGCGACGCGCTTTCACGTGGCGCCGCCGGAACGTAATCTGCTGCGCGATATCTGCGTGGTCAATCTGTTCTTCGAGGCCAGCACGCGCACGTTTACGTCGTTCGCGATCGCCGAGCAGCGCGTCGGCGCCGATATCGTCGCGCTGCCGCCCGGTTCGTCGAGTCTTGGGAAAGGCGAGACGATCGCCGATACTGCGATCACGCTGGCCGCGATGGGCGTCCGCGTGATCGTGACGCGCCATCCTGAATCGGGCTTTCCTTATAGACTCGCCGAATCGTTCGACGGCCACGTCATCAACGCGGGCGACGGACGCCACGCGCACCCGACGCAGGCCTTGCTCGACCTCTTGACCCTCGCTACCGAGTTCGGCCGAGTTGCGGGTCTGAAGGTGGCGCTGGTCGGCGATATCCTTCATTCGCGCGTCGCGCGCTCGAACGTGATCGGGTTGCGGCGGCTTGGCGCGGAGGTCATCTTGGTCGGTCCCCAGACCCTGCTGCCCGATGCGATGGCGCGCGAAGGCGTGCGCATCGAACGGGATCTCGATGCAATCCTGCCCGAGGTCGATGCGCTCATGCTGCTGCGCATTCAACGCGAGCGCATCGCCTCAGCGGTACTGCCCTCGCTCGATGATTACGCGCGCAACTACCGGCTCGACGCTCCGCGCCTTGCGAAACTGCAGCCGCACGCGATCGTCATGCACCCCGGCCCGTATAATCGCGGGATCGAGCTGACCGAGGAGGTCTTCGCTTCCAGCGGCTGGCGGTACGTCCAGCAGGTTTCGCACGGCGTGTACGTCCGGATGGCGGTGCTCGACTTCTTAGTCAATGGAAGATCGGCATGAAGCCGCTGCTGATTCGCGGTGGCCGCGTGGTCGATCCCTCGCAGGGAATCGATGCAGTCCGCGATCTGCTGGTGCGCGACGGCATCATCGCCGCGCTCGACGAGCATCAGGCCGTTGACGGCGCCGACGTCTTCGATGCGACGGGAACGATTGTGGCGCCGGGCTTCATCGACATGCACGTGCACCTGCGCGAGCCGGGTCAGACGCACAAGGAGACGATCGCGAGCGGTAGCGCCGCTGCGGTCGCAGGTGGATTCACCGCGGTCGCCTGCATGCCGAATACCGAACCCGCCCTCGATTCGCCTGCGCTCATCGCCGAGGTGCTACGCTTGGCGCACGAGGCGGGGCTTGCGCGCATCTATCCGGTCGGTGCGATCACGCGCGGCCGCCAAGGCAAGGAACTCGCCCCATACTGGCGTCTGCGCGACGCGGGCGCGGTCGCCTTCAGCGACGACGGTGCGACGATCGCGAGCGCGCGCGTCTTACGTCAGGCTGCGCTCTACGCACGCGACGTGCCGGGTGTCTTCATCTCGCACTGTGAGGATGACGATCTCAAGGCCCTCGGCGTCATGAACGAGGGCGTGCACTCGATGCAACTCGGTTTGGCCGGTTCGCCCGGCTTGGCGGAGGATATCGTGGTCGCGCGCGACCTCTTGATCGCGGGCGAAACCGGCAAGCCGTTCCACATCGCGCATCTCTCGACCGCGATGAGCATCGAGCTGATGAAATTTGCGCGAGCACAAGGTTTTGCCGTCACTTGCGAGGTCACGCCGCACCATCTGCTGTTGGGCGACGACCGCTTCGAGCGCTTTCGGGCCGACGCCAAAGTGAATCCGCCGCTGCGCGCCGAGCTGGACGCGGCGGCATTGCGCGCGGCGGTGCGCGACGGCGCGATCGATGCGTTCGCGACCGATCATGCGCCGCACACGCGCGAGGAGAAGGCGCAACTCTTGAGCGAGGCGCCGACGGGATTCTCGGGTCTAGAAGTCGCGCTCGGCGCATACGCGCGCGCGTTGCCGGATCTGCCGCTTGCGCGCTTCGTCGAACTGCTTTCGTGCAACCCGGCGCGCATTCTGGGAGTGCCCGGCGGCTCGCTGCGCGCCGGCTCGCCGGCCGACATCACGATCTTCGCCGACCGGGAGTGGACGTGCGACCCTTCGCGCTTCCGTTCGCTCGGTAAGAACACGCCGTTCGCCGGCGTCACGTTCCCTCGAAAGGCGCTGGCCACGCTCGTCGGCGGGCGCATCGTGATGCAGGGCGCCGGATGAAGAAGCGCGCCGCGCTGCTGCTCGCCGATGGAACGCGTTTCGACGGCGAAGGGATCGGTTACGATGCGCTCGCACTGGGCGAGGCCGTCTTCTATACCGGCATGACCGGTTACGAAGAGGCGCTGACCGATCCATCGTACGCCGGACAGTTGCTGACCTTCACCTATCCGATGATTGGAAATTACGGGGTCTCGGCGAGCGCCGCGCAGCGCGAGCGCGCGTGCGTTGCGGGCGCCGTCATCAAGCGGATCGCGCGGCACCCATCGCACTATGCTTCGACCGGTGATCTCGTGACCTGGCTCGACGAGCAGCGCGTTCCGACACTGATCGGCGTCGACACGCGCGCGCTCACGATCGCGTTACGCGAACATGGAACGATCCGCGCAGCCTTGGCTGTAGGCGACGGTGCGATCGCCAAGATGGAGGCGGCGCTCGTGCCGTATGCGCGCGAGACCAGTACCGTCGGCCTGGTCGCCGATGTGGCGACGCGTCAAGTACGCACGCTCTATGCCGACGCAAGCGGCCCGCATGTGGTGATCATCGATTGCGGCGTCAAGCGCGCGATCGTTCGCGAATTGGCGACGCTCGGCGCGCGCCTCACCGTCGTTCCTTACTCGGTCACGCGCGAGGAGATACTGGAACGCCGGCCCGACGCGATCGTCATCTCGCCCGGCCCCGGCGATCCGGCCGATGTGCCCGAGACGATCGCGACGCTGAGCGGCTTGCTCGGCGAGATCCCGCTCTTCGGCGTCTGTCTCGGGCACCAATTGCTGGCGCTTGCGTGCGGCGCGAAGACCTTCAAACTTCCGTACGGGCATCGCGGCGGGAATCAACCGGTCAAGGATTTGCGCAGCGGCGCGGTGCTGGTCACCGCGCACAATCACGGCTATGCGGTCGACGGCTCCTCGCTGCCGGCCGAACTTGCGGCCACGATGATCAACCTCAACGACGGAACGAACGAGGGCTTCCGCCACCGCACCCTGCCGATCGCCACGGTGCAATTTCATCCCGAAGCGTCGCCCGGTCCCTTCGACGCGCGCCATCTGTTTGCCGAATGGATTTCCTCGCTCCGATAGTAGCGCCGGCGGCAGCGCAACAGTTGCCGCGCATACACGTGCGCTCGTTCACGATGAGCGTCGACCCGGCGACGTTGCGCGTGGGCGAGACGCTCAAGTTGCGAATCACGGCGCGTCTCGACGAGAACCTTCTGCAACTCGATAATGTCACGCTGCCCGATCTCGCCGGCTTCGAGTCGCTCGGCGACGAACGGCGTTGCGGAACGAATGGACGGGGAACCCTCTGCGAAGAGACCATGACCTTGACGCCGACCGAACCCGGCGACCATACGATCGCACCGACGACGCTCGAAGCGATCGATGGACGCACCGGGAAACCGAGCCGCTTCGCAACGAACCCCGTCGTCGTCCACGTGACGCCCGCGCCGCAGGCGAACCCGTTCGCACTATGGCTGCTCGAGTCGCTCGGGATCCTCGTGTTCGTCGCCGTCGCCGGGTATGCGCTACTATGGGGCTTCCGGCGACGCCGGTTGCCGCCGCTCGAACCCGCTCAACCTGAGAGGAAGCCCGTCATGCTACCGGTCGATCGGCTCGCGCAACTGCTCGCGTCATTGGCGCAAGACCCATCGCGCGTTCGCGTCCTCGCCGTTCGCGAAGAACTTCGCCGCCGCGCCGGCGCGCGTGACGGCGAAACGCTCGGCGATCTCGTAGCGCGGCGTGCGGCCGGCGGGGACACAGCGCTGACCGACGCGCTTGGGGCCATCGAAGCGCCCGCATTCGTGGACGAACCGTACGTCGTAGATGAAGTAAAACGCGCTTTGCCCATCCTTGAACGGCTTCTCACAGCGGCGGCCGCGAGCGCATGAACAATGATTTCGTCGAAGGCGCCGGCGTCGCGCCGAAGATGCTGCTCGAAGCGCTCCAAGCCACGATCGTCGGTCAGGAGACGACACTCGAAGCGTTGCTCCACGCGCTAATCGCGGGCGGACACATTCTCTTGGAAGGGCCGCCCGGTCTGGCAAAGACCTTGGCCTGCCGGGCGCTCGCAAGCGCTGCCGCGGGCTCGTTCAAGCGCATCCAGTTCACGCCCGATCTGCTTCCCAGCGATATCGTCGGGACGCGCATCTTCGACCAACGCGCGGGCGCGTTTGCGACCGTGCTCGGACCGATCTTCGCGAACATCGTGCTGGCGGACGAAATTAATCGGGCTCCGGCGAAGGTCCAGTCCGCGTTGCTCGAAGGAATGCAGGAGTATCAAGTTACGATCGGCCCCGAGACGCACCGCCTGCCCAATCCGTTCATCGTCACCGCAACGATGAACCCACTCGATTCGGAAGGAACCTATGCCCTGCCGCTCGCCCAAATGGACCGCTTCCTGGTGAAAGTCTTGGTCGGTTATCCTTCGGTCGAAGAAGAAGGGCGGATCTTGGAACGGTTCGGCGGCGAGATGCCGGCGCTGCCGCGCGATGTCGTATCGATGGCCGACGTCATGCGCTGGCGCGCGCAAGCGCGAGCGGTTTACGTCGAACCGCGTTTGTCGCGCTACATCGTCGATCTGGTTTCGGCGACGCGCGCGCCACACGAGTATATCGATCGCGGTGCGAGTCCGCGAGCGACCCTCGCGCTAGCCGCGCTGGCACGCGCGCGCGCCTACGTCGACGGTCGAAGCTTCGCGCTGCCCGACGACGTACGGGCCGCCGCGCCGGCCGTGCTGCGGCATCGGCTCGCCTTCAACTATAAGACGATCACCGACCGGGTCGAGCCTGAGGCGCTGATCGGCGGCATCGTCGCGAGCGTGACCGCACCATGAAGCGCGCTTCCTTCGCCCGCGCTTTGGCGCTGGCTGCCGCGGCCATCGGCACCGGCGCGGCTCGGCCGGTGCCCGTGCCGACGTTGACGCCACCGCCCGATCCGCAAGCGGAGCGGCTGTACGCGCGCGCCAAGGAGTGGTGGCGGCAACGCAAGGATGTTCCGTACGCGATCTACGGGATGCTGATCCGCTACAAGCATTCCGGTCACATCTTCGATAATTGGTGGGACGCGGCGTATCGCTCGCAAGACGGTGCGCTGCGGCTGCACCACATCGCCGTGCCCGAAGACGACGCGAAGCGTCTGCGCGGCTTTCCGATCGAGATCTTCGGTTTCAAGATCGGCGACACCAACCCGGATGCCGAGCCGATCCGCTTGGAAGAGCCGTTCATCGAACCGACCTCCGACTTGGGCGTGCTGGCGCGCTACGCGTCGCGCGTCTTCGTCTCGAGCGAGGCGACGGAGAATCCGCTACTGATCCCCGAACCGGCGGGAACGCCGTTGCGCGAGGTCGGGCGCGTCGAGGTGGCGACCCGCGACTACGACGTGCGCATCGTCGGCGACGAGGAGCTGCGTTACGGCGACAGTTATCACTTGAAATTGACGCCACTGCGCGATCCGCGCATCTATCGTCTGCGCGACTTGTGGATCGAGAAGACGACGTACGCAACGATGCAATTGGTCGTGGACGGCATCTTTTTCGGGAAGCCGTACGACGGCGTCCGCTGGACCGTTCACTACGTCCCGCTCGATGGGCGCTGGTATCTGCAGCAGTTGCGCGGCGACAATCTGCGATTCGGCCTTAACGTGGCAATTCAAGCGATGGAGATCGACTTTGTGGATTACCACTTCCCGAGCGACGTGCCACAGCACACCTTTGATAAGCTGATCTAAACCCTCTCGTGCAAGCAGCCTTGTCGCGCCTGCGCGGCGTCTCCCCGGGAACGCTCTATACGGTGGCCCTCGCCTCCGGCCTCGTGCTGGCGCTGGTGTGGGCGCTGTACTTGTCATATTGGGGCGGCATCGACGTGCGCGACGCGTTCGACTACCAATCGGCGATCGTGGCGGCGCAGCGCGATGCGGAGTTGCTTGAAGTCGAACAGAACGACCGCAAAGGCTTGCCGCCGCAGTTGCGGCCTTACGAGAAGTTGCTCGATAGCGATCTCACGCGGATCGACGCGGTCGCGGTCAGCGAGGCGCAGCGCGCGCCGGTTTTTCATTTTCCGGGAACCGTAACCGGCTATCAGCGACTCGACGAACGGTTGCGCGCGCTCGAGGAGTTGGGCCAGCGCCGCTTCCAAGACGCCGCTTCCAGCAACGTGCGGACGCGCGACGCATCCAACGTCTTGTTCGCGCTGGTCGCGCTCCTGTTCACGATCGTGCAGGAACGCTTGCGCCGGCGCATCGAGGAGAATCGAACGCTGGTCGAACGGCTGCAGCGCGCCTTCATCAGCCGCCACGGCGACCTGCCGAACGTCGGCGTGGGCAGCGTTCTGATTTCGGCCACCCAGGGTTCGCAGATCGGCGGCGATCTGTTCGACGTCTTCAGCTACGACGGGCGGCTCGGCGCGTTCTTGGTTGCCGATGTCAGCGGCAAAGGGATCGATGCGGCCGTCGATACGGCGTTCATCAAATATGCGATTCGTGCGCTGTTCAGCGAGCGCTCGGATCCGGGCGACGTGCTGACGCGCTTCGCCGCGATCTATTCCCATAATGCCGAAAGCGACGACACCTTCGTGGTTCTCTTTCTCGGAGTCATCGATACCGAAACGGGCGCCGTTCGCTACGCCTCGGCCGGCCACGAGCCGGCCTGGGTGCGATCGGCCGGCGAGGTTCGCATCCTCGCGCCAACGGGTCCCTTGATCGGGGTCATCCCCGATACGCACTACGAATCGCACGCGTTCACGCTCGAGCCGGGTGACGAGATTTTAATCAGCACCGACGGCTTGACCGAGTCGCGCGACGCGCGCGGCCGCTTGCTCGAAGCTGCCGGCGTGCGCGCTTGGTTCTGCGAGATCGATCGCGACGCGCAGGGCACGGCCGACGCGATCGTGCAGCGGCTGCGTAAACGCAGCCGGCGCATCGACGACGACCTCGCGATCTTGGTCTTGCGGTACGAGCCGTGATTCTTCCGTCGGCGCGTTTGCGTACGGCGATGCTGACCGGCCGGCGCCGTCCCGGGGTGCGCGGGGCGGGTGCGCCCGCGAAGCGGCGTTCGGACGGGTATGAGTTTGCCGAGTTGCGCGCGTACGTGCCGGGCGACGATCCGCGCCGCATCGATTGGGCGGCGACCGCGCGCGCCGGCGATCTGCAGACGCGCGTCGTTTTCGAAGATCACGCGTTGACCTTGGCGGCGGCGCTCGACGCGTCGGGCTCGATGTTCGCCGGCCGCGAGCGCGCTAACTACGAGATCGCGCTCGACGCTGCCGGAGCGTGGTACGCCGCGGCGATCGACGACGATCGCTGCGCGCGAGTCGCACGCGAAGGGCTCATCTTTGCACGCGATCTGCCCGGGCGGGCGGCGGCCCGACTCTGCGCTGAACGCCGCGAAGCGCCCGGCGGCTCGTTCGCCGCAACGCTTGCGACGGCGTTGGCCGCGCTGCCTCGTGCGAGCCACCTGCTGGTAGTCTCAGACTTCTATGAGTTCGATGCGCTCGATCCGCTGTTACGGGCCTGCGCCGCGCGCTTCGAACTGACGGCGCTGCTGATGCGCGATCCGTGGAACGGCGCGCTTCCGCTCGGCGGCTTCGTGCGGCTGCGCGATGCCGAGAGCGGGGCCGTGCGCCGATGCTACGTGGGCGGCGCGGAGCGGGCGCGCTATCGAGCTACCGTTGAAGCGCGCGAGAGGCATGTGCTCGAGCGCTTGCTGTATGCGGGCGCGCGTGCAAGCGTGTTGGCTGAAGGCGGCGCGCAGCGAGCGCTGCTGGAGGCCTTCGGCATCGCATAACGAAGCGATTTTCTCGTATGGTGAATCGTCGGACATTCGCGATCGGCGCCGCTGCATCGCTCGCGGCAGCGACGCTCCAACCGGCTCGTGCTGCCTCGAGCATCGAAGTGCTGTACGCCGGTTCGCTCGTGACGGTGATGGAGCGCGCGATCGTTCCCGCCGCGGCGCAACGTGGACTCGATGTGCGCGCCGAGGGCAAAGGCAGTGTCGCGCTCGCAAACCTCATTCGCAGCGGGCTGCGCTCGCCGGATGTGTTCATCAGCGCCGATCCCGCGGTGATCGCCGGCCTGATGGGAGCCTCAAACGGCAATCTCGTTGCCTGGTACGTAACCTTTGCGACGACCCGCCTCGTCATCGGCTACGCACCCTCGTCACCCTTCGCGCATATGTTCGTGGACGTTCAGCGCGGGAACAAACGATTGGTCGATGCGCTACTCGAACCGGGTCTCCGTCTCGGGCGCACGGACCCGGCGCTCGATCCCAAAGGCTATCGCACGATATTTGCGGCTCAACTCCTCGAGCGCGATGCCGGCTATGCCGGGTTCGCCGCAAGACTTCTCGGCGATGATCGCAACGCCGCGCAAATCTTGCCGGAAGAGACGTTGCTCGCGCGCTTGGAGGGCGGCGATCTGGACGCGGCTTTTCTGTACGCAACCGAAAGCTCGGCGCGACGCCTGCCGGCCGTCGAGTTACCGAAGTCGGCGAACCTCGGCGACCCCGGGCAAGCGCGGATCTACGCCGGCGTTCGCGTGACGATCGACGGCGTGACGCGTGTCGGCGCGCCCGCGATCTACGCGTTGACGATCCCGTCGGTCGCGAAAAATTCGAGCGGCGCCGAAGCGTTCGTTTCGTTTATCCTCTCGCGTGACGGGCACGAATTGCTGGCGCGCTCGGGCGTCACCGTCACGCCGCCGATGCTTGCGGGAGAGCGCGGGGCGATTCCCGTCTCGCTGCGTCCACTGCTCGCCTGAGCTTCGCACATCCGTGGTGGCTGGCCGGTGCGGCGTTGGCGGCTGCGGCGTTCGCGTGCGCGTACGTCGTCCTCGAACGGCGGCGTGCCGGACAGGCGCTGACCTATTCGAATCTCGACTTTGCGATCGGAGCGATGCGGCCATCGCATCTCCCCGCGATCGCCCTCTTTCTCGCCTGGATCGTCGGCGTCGCGACGCTCGCCGCTTCGATTGCGGGCCCGCGCTTCGTCGCTCGCGTGCCGACGAAAGATGGGACCGTCGTGCTCTGCATCGATACGTCGGGTTCGATGCGGGCGCAAGACGTCGACCCGACGCGCTGGGACGCGGCGAAGGCCGCCGCTCGCGCATTCGTCGATGCAGTTCCGTCGGGAACGCGCATCGGCATCGTGAGTTTTTCAACGGGAGCGAGCTTGATGGCGGCGCCAAGTGGCGATCTGGATTCGATCCGCGACGCAATCGAGCGAATTCCGCCGCCGAACGGCGCGACCGCGATTGGCGACGCGCTCGAGCTGGCGGCTGCGCAGCTTCCGGAGAAGGGGCGGCGCGCGATCGTGCTGCTCACCGACGGCGTCAACAACCGCGGCGCCGACCCGTTGCAAGCGTCGCAGACGATCGGATCGAAGGGTGTCGGCATCTCGACGGTCGGGATCGGAACCAGCGGCAGCGGCCAGCTGATTCCCGGAACGAACGAACTCGCCGAGATCGATGAAGAAGCGCTGCGCGCGATCGCTCAGAACGGTGGCGGCAGCTACGCGCAGGCCGCCGACGCCGGCGCGCTGAGCGAAACGTTCCGGCGACTTGCGCTCGAGACGGTCTGGGAGCGGCGCCGCATCGACGCCAGCTTTCCGCTGGCGGTCGGCGGGGGCGTTCTGCTCGTCGTCGCGTTCTTGGCCGGCTTTGCAACCGGAAGGTTCCCGTGAACGAGAAGTTGGAGGGGGCGCGTATAGAGTACGCGCACGGTACGCTCGATGAAGCGAACGTGTCGGCAGATCCGTACGCGCAATTCGGTCTCTGGCTCGGCGAAGCGCTCGCGAGCGAGAGCACCGTCGAACCGAACGCGATGACGCTCGCCACCGTCGGCGCCAACGGCCGGCCCTCGGCGCGCATCGTGCTCTTGCGCGGTTACGACGAACGCGGTCTGAGGTTTTTCACGAACTATCGCAGCCGCAAGGGCCGCGAGCTGGAGGCCTCGCCGCGCGCGGCGCTCGTCTTCTATTGGGGACCGCTGCAACGCCAGATCCGTGTCGAGGGCGACGTCGCGCGCGTTACGCCCGCCGAGTCCGATGCCTATTTCGCGACCCGCCCGCGCGGCCATCGGCTCGGCGCCTGGGCCTCCCCGCAAAGCGAAGCCGTCGTTACGCGGGCGCCGCTCGAAGAAGCGATGCGGCGCTGCGAAGAGCGTTTCGAGGGCATAGACGTCGACCGGCCCGAGTACTGGGGTGGCTATCGCGTCGTGCCGATTCGTTTTGAGTTCTGGCAAGGCCGCACAAATCGCATTCACGATCGCATCGCGTACGAACGTGACGCGAAAGGCTGGCGGATTCTCCGGCTCGCACCGTGAATGCCGGGCGTATGAAGCAGAGCGTCTCCCTCGTAGCCGCCGCCCTGGCGTTGCTGACCGTGGCCGTCGCGTCGCATGGCCCTGCGAACTCGGCGGTTGCGCCCGGCGCTGACGGCAGCGCGGTCTTCGCAAGCAATTGCGTCGCATGTCACGGGGCGGCGGGCCAGGGTGTGCCCGGCGCATTCCCGCCGCTCGCGAACAATGCGTTCGTCACCGGCGACCCTAAGGCGGTCATAACATCGATCCGGCGCGGAATGAGCGGCCCGATCGTGGTGAACGGCAAGCCCTACAACGGAAGCATGCCGCCCTGGAAAGGGTCGCTCACAAATGAGCAGATCGCTGCCGTTATCACCTACATGCGGTCGTCGTGGGGCAACAAAGCCTCGGCCGTCACCGAGAAACAAGTCTCGCAAAGCAAGGACTAGCCTTGAACGTTGCCCTGCGCGGGCTCGGTGGCGAGCCGGTCGGGTTTCGTTCGGTCTTGATCTCGCACGGGCTCGCACGCTTGGCACCCAACGAAATCTCGGATGACGCGCGCACGCTGAGCACGGCGATTCCGGTTGCCGGCAGCGGCGTGCGTTCGCTGCGCATCACCGAGGATCGGCCGGGCAGGCTCGCCATTGCGGTAGCGGGCCGGCCGCTCGGCGCGAAAGCACAGGCCTCCGTTCTTGCGACGGTGCGAATGATGTTCGCGCTCGACGACGATCTGTCGGCGTTCTACGCCGCGGTGGCGTGCGATCCCGGTCTCGCATTTGCGACCCGCGGTGTGGGCCGGATGCTGCGCGCCCCGACCGCGTTCGAAGAGGTCGTGCGCACGGTCTGCACGACCAACTGCGCGTGGGGCGGGACGATCCGCATGCTCGAAGCGCTGGTCACGCAACTCGGCGAAGCCGCGCCGGGAGTCACCGCGAAAAGTTGGCGCGGCCGAGCCTTTCCGACTCCCGAAGCCCTCGCTTCGGCGGGCGACCCGTTCTTTCGCGATGTCGCGCGCGCGGGGTATCGCGGTGCCTATCTGCGCAAACTCGGCGAATTGGTCGCCGGCGGATCGGTCGATTTGGAGGCGCTGCGCTCGGCGACGCGTGCGGAACTCTCCGACCAAGAACTCGAGAACCGGTTGCGCGAGCTTCCCGGCGTCGGCCCCTACGCCGCGGCGCACGTCATGCTGCTCTTCGGGCGCCGTTCGCTGCTCGTGCTCGACTCATGGACGCGGCCNNGTTTCTCGCGCGTCGCGGTGACGGTCTTCTCAATGCGCGCGGCGCGGGTCGCAGGACGCTTCGCTCCGTTGATCCAGACCACGTATTCCTTTCGGTGGGTGTAGGCGAAACCTGCGAAGGCCTCGCGTAAACGGGCCTTGCCGAGCGCGGCATCCAGATCGGCGGGGACTTCGATCGTGCGCGGTTCGAGATCGGGTGCGAGCTTCACGCGCACACGCTGCCCGATGCGAACCTTGGCGGCCTCGCGAACGTCGCGGCGGATCCCGATGAAAAATTCGCCGCCGTAGACGGAGACCGTGGTGCGGTAGGCGTAGCCGTTCAAGGTCACGACGACGGCCGGCCGCTTACGCGGGCCGAACGCGGCCATGACCTCGGGCGGCACGCACAGGTATGCCATGTTGCCCGGCTCGTCGGCCTGCTCGATGTTGGCTTCAAACGTTTTCGCCGCAGTCGCCACGTTTGCGCGATGCGAAGCGCACCGTACCGAGTCCTGCCGGTCACGGGCGACGATGCGGGAAGGCCCGGGTCGGACCCGGGCCAAACTTCGGAGATCGTGGCTCGTCGCAGCGTTCTGGTGATCGGTTCGGGCCCGATCGTCATCGGGAAGGCCGCTGAGATTGACTACGCCGGCGAGCAAGCGTGCCGCGCGTTACGCGAGGAAGGACA
>PLDY01000082.1 GCA_003136895.1 Candidatus Erabacter solicola
CGCAACAAGCGCAGCGTTGCCATCGTCTTGCATGCACCCGAAGCGCAAGAATTGTTGCTGCGCTGGTTGCCGGCATTCGATATCTTCATTGAAAACTTTCGCCCCGGGACGCTCGAGCGCTGGGGTCTCGGACCCGATCGCCTGCTCTCCGTCGCGCCGCATCTCGTGATCTTGCGCATCACCGCATTCGGTCAAGACGGCCCATACCGGGATCGCGCGGGCTTCGGAACGTTAGCGGAAGCGATGACGGGAATTGCGTCGGTCTCGGGCTACGACGGACATCCCCCGCTCTTACCGGCGTTTCCGCTGTCGGACGTGATGTCGGGGCAGAGTGCCGCCGCCGCGGTCTGCGCGGCATACGCGCGACGTTTGAAGAGCGGAGCCGGTGAGGTGATCGACTTTGCAATCTACGAGGCCGTCATGAAGCTCGTCGAGTTACAGTTGACCGAGTACGCCGCGACCGGCGCGTTGCACCGCCGGCTCGGCAATCGCATGGAAGACACAGCACCCCGCGGCGCTTACTTGTGCGGCGATGGCTCCTACGTAGCGCTCTCGGGCAGCACGCAGCCGGTTGCGGAGCGGGTGCTGCGAACGATCGGTGGCGATGTGCTGGTAGCCGACCCGCGCTTTGCCACCAATTCGGACCGGGTGAAGAACGGCGAAGCCCTCGACGCACTGATCGGCGACTTTTGCGCGCAGCGAAGCCGCGATGAGGTCATTGCGCTCTTCAATCAAGCGGGCTGCGCGGTCGGCCCGCTGGAGACGATCGACTCGGTCTTCGCGAATCCGCAGATCGCCGCGCGTGGATCGCTGGTGCGATTAGAAGACCCCGAGCTCGGCACGATTACGATTAGCAACTCCTTTCCGCGCTTCCTAAAGGCCGGATCTCCCGCGTTGCGGCCCGGCCCATCGGCAGTCGGCGCCGACACGGCCGAAGTGCTGGGTCGCGAATTAGGCCTCTCGGGTGAGGATTTGGAACGCCTGGCGAAGCAAGGAGTCATTGGTCTAGCGTCAGCGGCCGCCCAAGCCGGCCCCGCAATTATAGAAAGCGATTCATAGCCGCCGTCCGCAATGTGGTAACTGCCACTGAGGAGTACAGCATGTCAGTCTCTCGACAAGGTTTCGTCGCCGGCAGCGCAGCAGCGTTTGCGACGATCGGTTTCATCAAGCCGGCGCAGGCGGCGGAGTTTGAACTCAAATGGGGCGTGGACGTTCCGCCGGATCATCCGATCAGCGTTCGCTCCGTCGAAGCGTTCGGCCGTATCAAGGCGGCGACGAAAGGACGCGTCGAGATCAAGGCGTTCCCGAGCAGCCAGCTGGGTTCGGATCCGGCGATGCTCTCACAATTGCGCACGGGCGCGCTCGAAATGCTGGCGCTCCCCGGCGCGTTTTTCAATACGGTCGTTCCGGTCGCATCGATCGAGAATTTGGCCTACGCCTTTGCGAACAGCGATGCCGCATTCAAAGCGATGGACGGCGATCTGGGCGAAGTGATCCGGGCCGATATCCGCTCAAAAGGAATGGTCGTCTTCGACAAGATTTTCGAAAACGGATTTCGCGAGATCACGACCTCGACCAAGCCGATCCACAACGTCGGCGACCTGGCCGGCCTCAAGATCCGTGTCTCGCCGGGTAAGATTCGAATCGACACGTTCCAATCGCTCGGTGCGTCGCCCACACCGATCTCGCTCAACGAACTCTACACGTCGCTGCAGACGCACGTCGTCGATGCGCAAGAGAATCCGCTGATTCTCATCGAGCAGCAGAAATTCTACGAAGTTCAAAAATACGTCTCGCTCTCGAACCATATCTGGTCGGGTTACTGGTCGTTGATGAACGAAGATGCGTGGAAGAAGCTGCCAGCCGACGTCCAAGCCGTCATGACGCGCGAGATGAACGCCGCGGCCCTTCGCGCGCGCCACGACAACACGATACTCAGCGGTTCGGTCGCGGACAAGCTGCGTCGGCGCGGCATGAAGTTCAACGACGTTGACATTCCAAGCTTTAAAGCCAAGTTGAGCGATGCGAAGTACTATCAACGTTGGAAGGCAGAATTCGGCGACAAGGCGTGGACCGCGCTCGAGAAGTACGCCAACAAGCTCGCCTAACGAACTCAACGCTGTTCTTTAGGAAAGGCGTTCCGTGACGGCCGATCTTTCAAATAGCATCCCCGACATGGAAGCCGGCCTTCACGGCGGCCAGCGGTTCGTTTTTCGGCGACCGTGGGCGGCGGCGATAGATCGCGTCATCGGTTGGGTGACGGAGCCCGTCGCCGCCCTCCTCGTCGCCGTCGAAATCGCGATCTTGGCAGCGGGTGTCGTCTCACGCTACGTTCTGCACAACTCTCTGGTCGGGAGCGACGAGTTGGCCGGCGAAGTGCTCTTGGTATGGCTCGCCATGCTCGGCGCGGTCGTCGCGTATCGTCGCGGCGAACACATCCGCATGACGGCGCTCGTTCGCCGCGCCTCGCCGAGAGTGGCAGAGATCCTCGAAGCGATTTCATCGGTCGTGGTGGCGATCTTCGTGTTGGAGCTGATGCCGGCGAGCATAAAGTTTTTCCAGCTTCAGCAAGACGACAATACGCCGGCGCTCAACATTCCGCGTTCGGATATCGTGCTCGCCGTTATCGTCGGCCTGGCGTTAATTCTGGTCATTACCTTGCTTCGGCTCAGCGAGAGCGATCCGAAGGTTCTGGCTGGAGCCGTCTTGCTCGGCGTGGCCCTCAGTGCAACCGTGTGGTTCGAGCGCCCGGCATTTGCGGCGCTGGGCAACGTGAACTTGCTGATCTTTTTTGTCGGGCTGGTCGGCGTCTGCGTTGCGATCGGCGTGCCGATCGCGTTCTCGTTCGGCGTTGGGACGCTCAGTTATCTCGCGATCACGACGCAGGTTCCGCTCAACACGGTCGTAGCGCAGATGGACGAGGGGATCTCGAAACTCGTCTTGCTCGCCGTACCGTTGTTCATCTTTCTCGGCCTGATCATGGAGACGTCGGGGATCGCGCGGCGACTGGTCAACGCGCTGGCGAGCCTGGTGGGACACATGAGGGGCGGGCTCAACATCGTGCTGGTGGGAGCGATGTATCTAGTCTCGGGTATCTCAGGTTCGAAGATTGCCGACATGGCAGCCGTTGCGCCGGTACTCTTTCCGGATATGGAACGGCGCGGCCAAAAACGGACGGATATGATCGCGCTGCTTGCTACATCGGGCGCGATGGCCGAGACAATTCCGCCGAGCCTGGTGCTGATCATCATCGGGTCAGTGACCGGTGTGTCGATCAGTGCGCTCTTTACGGCCGGCCTCTTGCCGGCGGTAGTTTGTTCGATTTTCTTGATCGCGGTCGCGCTGTGGGCCTCACGCAATCAAGTCTTACAGCTTTCGAAACGAGCGACGGCGAGCCAGATCCTCAAAGCGATCGTGGTCGCGCTGCCGGGGCTGCTGCTGCCGCTATTGATCCGTTACTTCGTCGTGACCGGTATCGCGACCGCGACCGAGGTCAGCGTCGTCGGTATCATCTACACGCTGCTCGTCGGTTTTCTCATCTACCGCGAACTGAACTGGCGAGTGATCTATCCGACGCTGCTCGACACGGTCGCGCTCAGCGGCGCAATCTTACTCATCATCGCGACGGCGACCTCGATGGGCTGGGCGCTCACGCAATCGGGCTTCGCGCAGCAACTCGCCGATATTCTAGGCCACGTGCCCGGCGGAGCGATCGGTATTTTGCTCGTCTCGATCGCCATGTTCATCATCTTGGGTTCGGTGCTCGAGGGCATTCCGGCGATGGTGCTGTTCGGGCCGTTATTGTTCCCGGTGGCCAAAGCTGCTGGCATCAACGAGGTTCACTACGCGATCGTCGCCGTGCTCGCGATGGGCGTCGGCCTGTTCTCGCCGCCGCTCGGCGTCGGATACTACGCCGCGTGCGCGATCGGCAAGGCGAATCCGGAAGAAGCGGTCGTTCCGATCTTGCCGTACCTCGGCGCGCTCGTGCTCGCACTGATCGTGATCGCACTGGTCCCGTGGATCTCACTCGGCTTCTTGCACACGCCGCCCGGACAGTGATGCTGACGCCGGCACCGTCGGCCTAGCGAAGACCGAGGGTTCCTAGCATTCCAGCATCGGTCCCAGCCGGGACCATCAAGAAGTTCGAGACTTCTTGCATAGGCTCGAGGTTACGCACGAGTTTGGAGCCGGCGAACTGAACGATCTCGTATGAGAATGGCTTCGCAAATTCGAGGATAGCGCGATGATCGTACGAGAATTCCTTTGCCCAATACGCATTGTATTCGTAGCAGATGAACGGCAGCGCATTTCCGATGAACTCGCGAGCGCCGCGTAGGACGAGTAATTCGGCGCCCTCCACGTCGAGTTTGATCAACCGGCAGGCCCGCAGATCGTGCGCCACGCTGTAACGGTCCAGCGTGTCGACCCGGGCCAGGACATCAGATGGACGTACGGGGTTTGCGGCACCGATCATCACGGCGTTACCGGTGCTCGAACCCCACTCGTTCTGCTTATGAAACTGGATCTCGCCATTTCGGTCGCCGAGCGCCGACTGCACCGCAATAACAATGTCCGTCAAACCGTTCAAGTCCAATGCGCGACAAAGCCGTTGATAGTTCGCGTCAATAGGCTCGAAGGCGTAAAGGCGGCCGCCCAGCGTCTTGAGTCTTCGTCCTAGCGGCACCGCATAAAACCCAATGTTCGCGCCGATGTCAATGACGACGTCGCCGGCTCGGAGCAAGCCGCCAAGCCGTGCGATTACTCCACGGTCGTACTCTCCCGTCCAGAAGGCCTGCTCTTCGAAGCTGGTGCGGACGTCGAATTGAAGGATGCTGCCGTCGCGCATCGCAACGGTTTTCAGACTGTGGTCGTTACGCTCCGGATGGCCGTAGAGCCGGCGCCCCAGAGCGATTCCGAGGCGGCCCTTTCCGCGGAACGGCGGCAATGCGCGCAGCACTGCACTCAGGCGGTCTTCTACGAGTCGGGAGCGCGATGGAACTGCGCTGCGCTGGAGTCGCTCTTTCAGAACGGAACCGCCGGCAAGGACCGCCAAACGGCCCAGTGCGGATTTTTTTCAAGTGATGATACGCGGCGAATCCAATCACCTCGTCGCCGAGGAGAGCAACGATCGCGAAGCCATCTCCCAAGGAGTGCTGTGCGGGGCTGCCCTTCTCGATGTAGCCCTTCTAACGATCCCGCCAAAAAGCGAAATCCCGGTCGTGCTGATCGATGGGCGCGCCGGCAGACTCTTCTTTCGTTTGAATGAGGAAGCGCGCGATTTCGTCGGCGTCGCTCGGCTGGGCATTGCGGAAGACGACGTTGTCGTCGTGTTCGCGCGCGGCCTTGCGGCCGGGGCGCCAGTCGCCCTCGTCGTCCCGGTTGTAGCCGTCGACGATATGCGGCGTGCCGCGCTCGCGTGCGATCTCGTCCAAACGTCCGTATGTCTTGCTCGAACGTTTTTCCGGCGGCGAAGACCACTTCCGGAACCTCAGTGCGATCGCATCGCTCGTAATCGAGCCGAGCGATGGCGGACGTATCCATGCCTGGCTCCCTACGGGGCCGGCGTCGCGGCTCCTCGAAAAAGGCAGACCCGCCCTAGTGGCTCGCCGGAGTGCGGCGGATTAGCAGCCACTGTGCCAAGGAAAGTTCGCGAGGTGATAAGGCTACTGGAGAAGGACGGGTGGTTCTTGGCTCGGCACGGCAAGACGTCTCACCGAAAGTTCCAACATCCTTCCAAGCCGAATACCGTAGTGGTGAGCGGGAACTCAGGGGAAGATATGGCACTGGGAACCTACCGCAGCATCTTGAAGCAGGCTGGCTTGAAATGATCAAGTATCGGATTGAAATTGAGGTAACCAACACGGGCTTCTCGGCGTATTCTCCGGATGTTCCGGGCGTCGGAGTCGCGGGGAAGACGCGCGAAGAAGTCGAGACCCTTCTTCGTGAGGCTATCGCTCTGCAGCTCGAAGATCGGGTTCCTACGAAATAATCGCGTGCCCGTAGCTCAAATGGATAGAGCGGGGGACTCCTAAGCCTCAGGTTGGACGTTCGAATCGTCTCGGGCACACCAGTTTTCAGACCGAAGGGCCGTCCGGAAGGAGGCACCTTCCGGGCCGGGGCCGAACGGCGTTTACAGGGCCCGAGGGCTGTGTTATCATCTCTCCCTGGCGGACCGCGGGTCCGTCTTTATTATGTCGGCAAGCGAGTCTAGGGAACAACGATGGCGAAAAAAGAGAACCGCGT
>PLDY01000016.1 GCA_003136895.1 Candidatus Erabacter solicola
ATCGAAGAACTCGAAGCGAATCTCGAGGGACACGTTCCCGGCACGCGTGCGATCCTTGAAGGACACGCGCGCGGTGAATTTCGCGGCGTCGTCGGCGTCGTCTCAAACCTGATTCGCGTTGCTGAGAAGTACGCACGCGCGCTCGACGTCGCGTTCGGCCCGGCGCTCTCCAACATCGTCACCGAATCATCGGAGGACGCCGAAAAGGCGATCGCCTTCCTGCGCGATCAAGAACTGGGGCGTGCGACCTTCTTGCCGCTGGATACGCTCGGCACGCGCAAGGGCCGCGAGGCCGACAGCGTTCCGCGCGGGCTCGGAGTGATCGGGTACGCGCACACGCTGGTCGAGACGCAACCGCGCTACGCCGGCATCGTCGCCTTCTTAGTAGGGCGCATCTTGGTGGTCGATACGCTCGAGATCGGCGTCAAATTAGTGCGCAAGGAAGGTTTCCGCGATGCGATCGTCACGCTCGAAGGCGATCAGATCAGCGGCGGCGGCGCGATGACCGGCGGCCGTTACAAACGCGAGCGCTCGATTCTTTCGCGNNGGCGGCGGCGCGATTACCGGCGGCCGCTTCGCGCGCGAGCGCTCGATTCTTTCGCGACGCGCTCAGGCGCGCAGCCTCTCCGAGCAACTCCCGATGTTGCGCGATGTGCTCGCGGCGGCGGAAGCGACGGCAGCGTCGGCGGCCGATGAAAGTGCATCGGCGACGCGCCATCGCGACGAAACGCGCGCCGTCGAAGGCGAGCTTGCGATCGCGATGCGCGAAGCCCGCTCGCGTTTCGATTCCATTCGCAGCGAGCGTTCGCGTCTCGAACAAGAGATTGCGGCAGCCTTCGCGCGAGCGGGCGAGCGCGATGCGGCGACGAGCCTAGCGCGCGAACGCCTTGGCGTTCTCGAACGTCCGGCGATCGATCCCAGCGCGGCGCTGGCCGAACGCGAACGTCTCGAAGCGGCCTTAGCCGAGGCGCGCGAAACGATTGCGCGCGCGCAAGATGCCGAACGTTCGGTCGCCGCCGAGATCGCAAGCTTCCGCGAGGCGGTGGCGACCCTGCTCGCGCAACGCGACGGCGCACGCGGCCGCTTGGCGCTGCTCGACGAAGATCGCGAGCGCGCCGCCGAAGCGCGCACGGCGATGAGCGCGGAGTTGGCGTCGCTCTCTGCCCGACTCGCCCAGGGTGACTCGTCGCTGGTTCAGACCAAAGAACGCGTCGAGCGCAGCGACGCAGCGCACGAAGCCGCCCGAGCCGAGCGTGAGAATCTTGGCGCGCGCGCCAACGCGCTCGAAAGCGATTTGCAACTCGCGCGGAACGCCGAACGCGAAGCCGCCCAGTCCAACGAGGGCAGCCGGCTGCGCCTGGCCGAGATCGATGCCGAACTCGGCATGCTGGCCGCGCAGTTCGCGCAAAATCCGGCGACCGCCGACGAGTGCAACGACGTCGAAGCGCGCTACACGAACGAGCGCGGCGACGTGATGGCCGACGTCATGCGGCTGCGCGAAGAACTCGCGCGTCTGCAGAACGTCAACCTCAACGCTGAAGCGGAGATCGCCGAGCAGACCGAGCGCGAGCGTTTCCTCAAAGAGCAGTTGGACGATTTGGCGGCGGCGCGCGAAACCTTGCTGGAATCGATCCGCGCGATCGAGTCGTCGTCGCAAGCCGTCTTCAACGAAACGTTTGAAATGGTGCGGCGCGCATTCGAGAACGTCTACTCGCGTCTCTTCCCCGGTGGCCTGGCCAAGATGTGGCAGACCAATCCCGATTCGCTTTCGGAGACGGGCATCGAGATCTCCGTGCAGCCGCCCGGAAAGAAGATGATGCCGCTGACGGCCCTCTCGGGCGGCGAGCGCGCGATGGCGGCCTCGGCCCTGATCTTCGCGCTGATCGCGGTCAAGCCGTCGCCCTTCTATCTGCTCGACGAGGTCGATGCGGCGCTCGACGACGCCAACGTCGAGCGTTTCTCGGCGATGGTGCGCGAGATCGCGTCGGATGCGCAACTGCTGCTCGTGACGCACAACAAGAAGACGATGGAACTGGCCGAGCGCATGTACGGCGTCACGATGGCCGAGCCCGGGATTTCGAACGTGATCGGCGCGGACCTCACGGCGATCGCGCCGGAGCCGGCGCTTGCCGGGTGAACCAAGCTCGGCCGAAGCGGCGCTCTTTTCGGTTTACGACCGCCGCGGCGCCCTAGAGCTCGCGCGCGCGCTCGAAGCGCGCGGAACTCCGATCTACGCGACCGGCGGCACGCGCGCGCACTTGGCCGAAGGCGGCGTGAACGCGCTCGATCTCTCGGAACTGACGGGCTTCGCGTCGCTCTTCGACGGTCGCGTCAAGACCCTGCATCCGCGCGTCTTCGGCGGCATCCTCGCCGATCGTAACGATCCGGTCCACGAAGCGGAGCGGCGCGAACACGGGGTGCCGCGCATCGGAACGGTCGTCGTCAACCTGTATCCGTTCGAATCGACGGTCGCCAAAGCGGGCGCAACCCTGCAAGAGGCGATCGAGCAGATCGATATCGGCGGCGTGGCGCTGATTCGCGCCGCGGCCAAGAATTTCGCGCACGTCACGGTGCTCGTCGATCCGAGCCAGTATCCGCTCGTCGTCGGGGCGCCGAGCGGCGTCACGCTCGAGACGCGCCGCCAACTCGCGACGCGCGCCTTCGAGCGTACGGCCGAATACGATTCGGCGATCGCACGCTACCTGGAAGCCGGTTTAGTGGCGAACGACCTCCCGGGTTCGCTCGCGTTGACGATCCCGATCGCAACCGCGCTGCGTTATGGCGAAAACCCGCAGTCGCGCGCGGCGTTCTATCTTTCGCGAACCGATCGTTTACCCGAGCAGCTCGGCGGCAAGGCGCTCTCGTACAATAACATGCTCGATCTCGACGCGACCTTGCGGTTACTCGTTCGCGAGGTCGCCGGCGCGGCGAGCGGCGTGATCCGCGCGGCGATCGTCAAGCACACGGTTCCGTGCGGCATCGCGGAACGTCCGAGCGCGGCGGAGGCGGTGCGCTTGGCGCTCGATACCGATCGCGTCTCGGCGTTCGGCGGAATCGTCGCGCTCGATGGAACGGTCGATCTTGCGACCGCCGAAGCGCTCGGCGACGTCTTTCTCGAGATCGTCGCCGCGCCCGAGTTCGACGCCGCTGCGCTCGCCCGGCTCAAGGGGAAAAAGAACTTGCGCATCCTCCGTTACGAGCGGCAGTTGCCCGAGCGTCTCGCGCGCGAGTTGCGCGTGCGCAGCGCGCTCGGCGGCGTGTTGGCCGAGGACGACGATCCGAAGGCCGCGCCCGAGACGTGGCGCGTCCCTTCGCAGCGGCAGCCGAGCGGCGACGAGTGGCGCGACCTGCGCTTCGCCTGGGACGTGGTGCGCCACGTCAAGAGCAACGGCGTCGTGATCGTGCGCGACGGCGTCACGCGCGGCATCTGCGCCGGACAGACTAACCGCGTCAGCGCGGTGCTGATCGCGGGCGAACGAGCGGGCGAATTCGCGCGTGGCGCTGCCTGCGCGAGCGACGGCTTCTTTCCGTTCGCCGACGGTCTGGAAGCCGCGATCGCGGCCGGTTGCACGGCCGTGATTGCGCCGGAGGGTTCGATCCGTGACGCCGAGGTCGTGGCGGCAGCCGACGCGCGCGGAATCGCGCTCGTGTTTTCGACGCATCGCTACTTTTTGCATTGAGATGCTAACTGTTCGGAGGACCAACGCTGATGGCACGCTCGACTCCTGAGGGCTGGCACACGATTACCCCACGTCTCGTGGTCCACGATCCAGCCAAGCTGGTTCGGTTTCTCAAGGACGCGTTCGGTGCGAGCGGTGAGTTCCAGACCGCCGCGCCGTCCCAGCTGAGAATCGGGGACTCGATCGTCATGGTGAGCGGCGCTGGGCCCCGCGACCCGATGCCCGCCTTTCTCTACCTCTACGTCGATGATGCCGATGCGACGTACCACCGCGCCCTGAACGCGGGCGCAGTCTCGCTCGAGGAGCCGAGCGATCTGCCGTACGGCGACCGGCGCGCTATGGTCAAGGACCCGTGCGGTAACGATTGGCAAATCGCCACTCACAAAGGGGTCGTTCCGCAGGGGGGTTGACTCGCCGGCATTGTGGCGCCGGCGATGCGGCGCGACGCGCCGACGGGAACCCGAACGATGCGTCGAACGGTCTCAGGCATGCCGCGTTATTTGCACACCTCGATCTTCGTTAACAACATGGCGGCGTCGATCGAGTTTTACACCAAGAAGCTCGGGCTCAAGTTGCTCGACGGGCCGAACCACTATCCCGGAAACGCCGACATGGCGTTCGTCGGTGCGGACTGGAATTCGTATATCGAGTTGGTATACGATCTCGAGGAGCACCCGCTGTACGAGATCGGCAACCGTTACGAGCACCTTGCGCTCGAAGTCGATGGCGATCTGCCGGCGGTCGTCGAGCGCCTTGCGGCGGACGGCGTGAAGGTGATCAAGGGGCCGAAGAAATCTCCGGGCGGAACGCGTTGGATCGCGTTCGTCGAAGATCCCAACGGCATTCCGGTCGAGTTGCTCGAGCCCCGCTGAAATATCCGCTTCAATTCGCGCGTGACTTATAGATACAGAAACGGATCGGCCGGCGCAGTGACCCTGACGGCGTTTTCGACGCGGAGCAAAGCTCGTGCATCGCGCTCGATTGCTACGCCGCGAACCGTTACCCAAGTGCCGGGCCGCGCGTCGATCCGCCGGTCGAGCTCCAGCGCTAACGGTTCAGCATCAGCGCGACAGCAGAGAATCGCGAACCGTACGAGCGTCGTCGTCGCGCTCTTCGGCCGAGCGACAACCGCGCCGGTGAATTCGAGGGGGCGGCCCGGGAAGAGGTCGTAGGGAATCGTTGCGCGCGAAACTTGCGGCGCGGGCGAGCCGGCGACGAGCGCGGCCAATAGAATCGCCGGCACGAGGTACGCGAGTCGCGTCGCACTGCGCGTGCCGCGCAGCACGCAGGCGATCGCGCACACGGTGCCGAGGGGCGCGACGAACCACAAGCGTGGATTGAGAAAGCCGTGGGTGCCGCGCACGGTCAAGACTGCGCATGCGAGTGCGAGCAGAACGAGAGCCGCGCGCACGTCGCGCGCTTCACCGTTGCTCGATGTGCGGCGTGGCGCGAACATGCCCGATGTCACGAGCAATCCAGCCGTCGCGAAGGGCGATACGCTGCGCAGCGCCATCGCCGCGCCGATTCCGGTTGTGCCGCATGGCGCGAGCGTTCCCGCGACAAGTCCGAGCGTAAGCGCGAGGAGTGAATCCAAAGGCCCGGCGGCAGGGGCTGCGATCGTCCGAAGCCCCTCGGCCAACAACGCCGCCGCGAACGATGCCAGCCCGAGCGCCGCCAGGTCGGCGAGTGGGTCAGCCTCGACCGGTGCGTTGCCGTGAGCATGCGAACCGCGCGCCCGGATGGCGAGAAGCGCGGCGGCTCCCAGGCGCAAGACCGTCGGCACGGGGCCGAACGCGAACCAGCAGAGAGCTATTGACGGGAGCGCGAGTGCCGCCGGAAGCCGGCTCCCGCAGCCGCAGNNGAGCGCGGCCAGCCGGCCCCGGGGCGCGAACGCTGCGGCCAGCACGAACGGGGCCGCTTCGAAGAGCCCGCCGGCCGCCGCCGCGAGGGCGCCGTGCACGACGGTGGGTGGGAGTGCGGCCGCCAACACGAGGGCTGGAACGCCCCAGACTGCCGGCCGAATGGGTCGAGGCATTTCGCAGCGCCGCCGTCAAAGTAAGCCCAAATGAGCAAGATCGCCGCCCCGCGGGGAACGGCCGACACGTATCCCCCCGAGAGNNACCGAACTCTTCGTGCGCGGCGTCGGCGAGACGACCGATATCGTCGAAAAAGAGATGTATACGTTCGTCGACAAGGGCGGCCGTAGCATGACCTTGCGTCCCGAGTGGACGGCGCCGGTCGTGCGCGCGGTCCTAGAGCACAATCTGCTTGCCGGCGGCCCGCAACGCTTGTACTACATCGGACCGTTCTTCCGCTACGAGCGTCCGCAAGCCGGCCGCTATCGTCAGGCCAATCAGTTCGGCGTTGAATGTCTCGGCTTCGCCGGCCCCGAGGCCGACGTCGAAGTTATGCAACTCGCGCACGAGCTACTGAAGAGCTTCCGCATTCCGGGCGTGGTGCTGAACGTCAACTCGATCGGCGACGACAACGACCGGCCGGCCTATCGCGAGGCGCTGCTAACACACTTTCGACCGCACCGCGATGCGCTCTCTGAAGATTCGGCGCGGCGGCTCGAGCGCAATCCGATGCGCATCCTCGATAGCAAGGCGCCGCAGGACCGCGAGTTGATCGCAAGCGCGCCGACCTTTCTCGAGCTGCTCTCGAAAGGGAGTCGCGCCCACTTCGATCGCGTTTGCGAGCTGCTCACGGCGATCAATATCGGGTACACCATCGACCCGCGCTTGGTGCGCGGCTTCGATTACTACACGCGTACCGTCTTTCAATTCGATAGCGACGCACTTGGCGCGCAGAGCACCGTGTGCGGCGGCGGACGGTACGATGGCTTGATTCACTCGCTCGGCGGCCCGCCGACAGCGGCCGTCGGATTTGGCTTGGGGCTCGAACGTTTCTTGATGACGCTCGATAAGGCCGGACTTACCGGTGCCGCGGAACGCGAGGGGATCGCACTGATCGCGCTCGGCGAACGCGCGCAGAAGTATTTGTTCCCGGTTGCCGCGGCGCTGCGCTCAGTCGCGGAGGGCAACTCGAACGTTCCGATCTTCGCCGACTACGCCGAGGGGAAGATCGCCGCGCAATTCAAACGCGCCGATCGCGTGATGGCGCGTGCGGCCGTGATCGCAGGTGACGACGAGGTCGCGGCCGGTACGGTGGTCGTGCGCGATCTGGTCGCGCGAACGCAAGCAACGGTCGGCCCGTTTGTTGGGCCACAGCCGGCTGCGCACGAGATCGTCAAGTGGTACGGCACATTGCTGCCGGCCGGCGATCGGATCTCGGAGGCGATGTGATGGAAGAACGTCAAGCGCTCGACGCGATGCTCGAGATCATGCGCGAACACGACCTGGATGCGCTGACGGTCCGTTCCGGCGAGCAGACGTTCGAATTTGTCCGGCGCGCGGAAGCCGCGACCGCTCCGGCTGTCAACGCGCCGGTGGAGGGCGGGCCACACATTCCCATAGCAGCGAACGTTCCGCTCCCGAGCACGTACAAGAAAGTCACCGCGCCGATCATCGGAGTTTTCTACCTCGCGCCGGCTCCGGGCGCCGAGGCGTTCGTGAACGTCGGCGATCGGGTCGAGGCCGGTCAGGTGATCTGCATTCTGGAAGCGATGAAGCTGATGAACGAGATCACGAGCGACTTCGCCGGTATCGTTCGGCGCATTTTGCCCGAGAACGGCGCGCTCGTCTCCCTCGGGGAAGAGATGTTTTGGATCGAACCATGACCGCCCGCCGTACGTTTCGGCAGATGCTCGACGATCGCAAAGGCTTGCTCGATGCCGAGCGCTACGAAGCTGTGGTCGATCGGATCGCGCGCACCCTGATCGCGGCATTTTCGGCGGGGCGTAAGGTCCTGTGGATGGGGAACGGCGGCAGTGCGGCCGACGCGCAACACCTTGCTGCCGAATTCAGCGGCCGGTTTCTTCATGAGCGTCGCGCGCTGCCCTCCGAGTCGCTCTCGGTCAATCCATCGGCGGTCACCGCGATCTCCAACGACTACGGATACGAGCGCGTCTTCGCACGTCAAGTCGAGGCCTTCGCGCAGCCGGGCGATGTCGTCGTCGGACTCACGACCAGCGGAAACTCTCCGAACATCCTGCTCGGTCTCGAGGAAGCGAAGCGCATCGGTGCGACCACGATCGCCTTCACCGGCAACGGCGGCGGGCGCGTCGCGGAGATCGCCGATATCTCGCTCGTCGGCCCCGACGGTATCTCGGCGCTCGTTCAGGAAGTCCACATCACGCTCGGCCACATCATCTGCGAACTCGTCGATCAAGCGTTCGTCGCATCTCGGGAAGAGTGAACCATGAAGAAGATTCTTTGCATAGCGCTGTTGGCTTCGCTCGTCACGGCGTTTCCATTTCAAAGCTCGCAGGCCGCGCAGTGCGTGACGGCGTTGCACGACGGTGCGCGCTCGGCGTACTCGACGCACATCCGCAGCAGTTTCGTTTTCGACAGCGGCTGGGCGTTCGAGAGCTATGACTTTATCGGCGAAGATGGCGGCGGTCAGGGGCTTTATCGGCAGCGCGGATCGCAGTGGTGTCTCGTGACGCACGACGGCGGCGCACTGGGGGAGGGCGGTCTGATCCATGCGGGCGTACCGCGCACCGTCGCGCACCGCTTGGTGCAGAAGATGAATGCCAAGCTCAAATAGTTCGATCGCGAAGCCGGCGGCGTTCTTGGATCGGGACGGAACGCTGATTGAGGATTCGGGATACGTTGGCGAACCTGGACGCGTTCGCGTTCTAGCAGGCGTGCCGGAAGCGTTGCGTTTGTTAGGTGAAGCTGGGTTCGACCGCATCGTCGTCACCAATCAATCCGGCGTGGCGCGCGGAATGTTCGAGGAGCCGGACGTCGAGCGCGTGCATCGCGAGTTGCAGCGCGTCTTGGCGCAAGACGACGGCGCGGTCGACGCGTTCTATTACTGCGCGCATCTCGATGATGACTGCGACTGCCGCAAACCATTGCCGGGCATGGTCCAGCGTGCGGTGGCGGAGCGCGGTCTCGACTTGGAGCGCAGCGTCGTCTTCGGCGATCGCGCCGGCGACATGATGCTGGCGCGAGCTGCCGGCATCCCGGGTATTCTCGTCAATCCGTACGGCGAATATGCTGGACCCGAGCCGCTCTACCGCGCGCGCACGCTGCTCGATGGCGTGCGGTTTTTCTTGGAGCGGGTTCATGTCTGAGGCGTTGCTCGAACGCGGCGCGCGCGCGCTCTTCGAGCGGATGCGCGATAAGCGCGTGCTGGTCGTCGGCGACGTCATGCTCGACGAGTGGGTTTGGGGCCGCGTCTCGCGCATCTCGCCCGAAGCGCCCGTTCCCGTCGTGGCCGTGAGCGACCACTCATTTACGCTCGGCGGTGCGGGCAACGTTGCGAGCAATCTGCGAGCCGCGGGCGCACGCGTCGCATTCGCCGGCGTCGTCGGTGACGATGCCGAAGGACGGCGTTTGCTCGAACTCTTCGATGGGATCGAGGTCGATCGGAGCGCGACGATCGCCGTGAGCGATCGGCCGACGACGCGCAAGACGCGCATCGTGGCGCATCACCAACAGGTCGTGCGCGCCGATTGGGAATCCTCCGAGCCGCTCGCCACAGCCGATCGTACGCGCTTCTGCGCGCAGGTCGCGCGCTTAGCCGGCGACTGCGATGCGGTCATCTTGAGCGACTATGCGAAGGGACTTTTTTCACGTGAGGTCGTCGAGGCGGTGCGCGGCGCGCACGTGGTGACGGCTGACCCGAAACCGAAAAACATCGGGCTCTTTACCGGAGTCACTCTGGTGGCGCCGAACGCAGGCGAGGCGAGCGAGGCGAGCGGGATCGCGATCAAGGATGAAGCATCGCTCGAGCGCGCCGGTACCGAGTTGCTCGCGCGTTTGAGTTGCCGTTACGTCGTAATCACGCGCGGCGAGCGTGGCATGGCGCTCTTCGGCGCAGACGGTGCGCGCCTCATCATTCCGTCGGTAGCGCGCACGGTCTTCGACGTCAGCGGCGCGGGCGACACCGTCATCGCCGTGCTGACCGCGGCGCTTGCAGCCGACGCGCGCATCGAGCTCGCGTTACAACTCGCCAACTTCGCAGCCGGAGTCGTGGTCGAGAAGCTGGGCACGGCGACCGCGTCACCCGAAGAGATCGTCGCGCTGGTGGGAGGCAACTCGGGTGGCTGAACCCTGCGCCGGCGAGATCCTCGACATCGACGCGGCGGTTGCTTGGCGCGAGCGCTTACGCGGCGATGGCCGGCGCGTTGTCTTCACCAACGGCGTCTTCGACGTGCTGCATGCGGGTCACGTCGCCTATCTCGCGTGGGCGCGCGCGCAAGGAGATGCGCTGATCCTGGGCCTCAACACGGATGATTCGGTACGTGTGCTCAAGGGACCCGAACGGCCGCTCGTTGCGTTTGCCGACCGCGCCGCCGTGCTGGCCGCGTTGCGCAGCGTCGATGTCGTGGTCGGCTTCGCGCAACGGACTCCCGAAGCGCTGCTCGAGCGGATCCGGCCCGATATCCACGTGAAGAGCGCGCAGTACAGGCTCGAGGATTTGCCCGAACGCACGGTCGTCGAGCAACACGGCGGCGAGATCAGGCTCGCGCCGCATGCCGCCGGGAAGAGCACGACCGATCTCGTCGCGGAGATTCGACGGCGCTATGGGCCCGGAGGCTAGACTCTGCGTATCGCGATTACGAGCAACGGTCCGGGTGAGTTTTCCGGCTGGGTTCGGCCGCTCGTCGCCGCCTTGAAGCATTTGGCGCCCGAGACCGAGATCACGCTCTTTTTCGTGCCCGACGACTACGCGACCGGGCGGGAGCCCGACGTCGCGCGCGAATTGTTTCCGGAGATCGCGATCGTCCGTGCGCGCGACTACCTCAAGTTCGCGCTCGGACGCAGCGTTGCGGGAGTACCGCGTGCCGTGGATGTCGTGCAATATCTGGGCGGCGACGTCATGCACGCCGCGCGCGTGCGCGCGCGACTCGGCGGCGCCGCAACCTCGTACAAATTCGCGCACGGCAACTATGCCAAGTCCTTGCGCCGCGCCTACGCCGTCGACGAGAAGAATGCGGCGGATCTGCGCAAGGCCGGCGTTCCGGACGAGCGTCTCTCGATTGTCGGGAACTTGGCCGTCGATGGGGCGTTCGCCGAAGCCGCGGGAACGTTCGCGTTACACTCTGCCGACGATCGGCGCATAGCGCCCGGCGGCGTGCTCGTCATGCCGGGAGCGCGCAAACACGAAATCGCGAGCCTGGTTCCATTCTTCTTGGCCGCGTGCGTAAGATTGCGGGCGATCGCACCCGGCCTTTCGGTCGCCTTCGCGATCTCGCCGTTTACCACGAAAGAAGAGTTGGAGCGCGCGCTTACGAGCGGCGGCCATCCAAACTTTTGGGGCACGCGCGGAACGGTGGTCGACGCGCCCGAGGGCCTCGCCTTGCAGCCCGAAGACGATCAGCCTGCCGTGCCCGTCGTGCGCGACGCGATGCGCTTCGCGACTCGAGCTCGCATGGTGCTCACGATCCCGGGCACGAAGTGCATCGAGCTCGCGGCGCTCGGCGTGCCGACGATGGTCTGCGTTCCTACCAATACAGCGGAATCCGTGGTGATCAACGGCCCGCTGCAGTACATCGATCGGATTCCCTTCGCCGGCATTGCCCTCAAACGCGCCGCCGTGCTGGCGGTCGATGCGCGCTTTGCGATGACCGCCCAGCCCAACATGGATGCGGGCGAGATCATCATGCCCGAATTGCGCGGGACGCTGACGCCCGGCTACGTGGCGCGGCGCGCCGCGGAATATGCCGCCGACGATGCGGCTCGCGCGCTCGCATCCTCACGCCTGCGAGATCTCTACGCCGGTCACGCCGGAGCCGCCGAACGCATGGCGCGTTCGCTCCTGGATGCTGCGGTATGATGCTCTCGGTGGTCATTGCGACGCGCGACCGAGCAGAGTTTCTTTCGCGCGCGCTGGAGTCGCTTGCGGCGCAACGGGATGCGCCCGCGTTTGAAGTCATCGTCGCCGACAACGGCTCGAGCGACGGAACGGCCGAGGTTGTCGCCACGTACGAGCGGTCCGGCAGGCTGCCCGTACGCCGGGTCGACGTTCCCGAACCGAATCGCGGCGCCGCTCGTAATCGCGGCATCGAGGTCGCACAGGGTCAGGTCGTCGTCTTCGTCGACGACGACGTGTGGCTTCCCGAACGATTCTTGGCGGCGCACGCGCACGCCCATCGCGGCGTTCTGCCGCGCGCCGTCTCGGGCCCAATCCTCAACATTCCGTCGTACGGCGACCATCCGAAACCGGCGCCTTTCAACTACTCCGCGGCGTTTTTCTGCACATGCAACGTGTCTGTGCCGCGCGCTTCGCTGCTGGAAGTCGCCGGCTTCGACGAGCGCTTTCATCTGTACGGCTGGGAGGATACCGAACTCGGGCTCCGGCTTCGCCGTCACGGCGTGCAGCGTGGCTTTGCCTGGGATGCGTACCTGTATCACATCAAGCCGGCCGCGACTGAGACGCTGGATGTGGTGGCCGGCAAAACGATCGAACGTGCGCAGATGGCCGCGCGTTTGCTCGATAAGGACCGTGGTCTGCGGACCAGGCTCGCGACCGGCGCCTACGGACCGAATCTGTGGCGCGCGCGCCTGTTCGCTCCGGCTTGGCTGCAACCGGTCTACCGGAGTTTGGCGCAGAGCGAACGTTTGCCGCGCCCGTTGCGGGATCTCGCGCGCGCTCAATTTCTCGACGTGACGTATACGAACGCGCTGCGCCGCGCGCTCGCCGGGCACGCCGATTAAACGCGTCCTCTTGGTTCGCGTCGATGGAGTCGGCGACGCGCTCGCGTGCGCGCCGCTGGTGGCTGCGTTGCGCGACGCGGGGCACGAGGTCGGCGCGCTGTTCTCGACGCGCAACCGCGATGCGTTCGCGGCGCGCGCGTTCGAACACATCCACGCCGTCGAGCGGATTCCATGGCCCCGCCACGGCGCCACGCCGGCGTCGCGGCAGATTGCGCTCGATGCGGCGCGCGAGGTCCGTTACGACGTGGCGCTGATCGCGTCGGAAGAAGTCGGCGCATACACGTTTGCGCGCGATGCGCAGATCGAAGAACGCGTCGGATTTGTCAATGGCTGGGAGAAGCCGCTTAAGACAATCCAACTGCGCCGGCTACTGACGCGCGCGATCGTGCGTCCCGCGTCGGCCGCGCGTGCGAGCGAACACGAAGTCGAGACGCTCTTCCGGCTCGGCGCGGGCCTGCACAACGAAGACGTTCCCACGCGCGATCTCGCGCGTTTGCGTCCGCTCGTGCTCGACGACGAAGCGCCCGCGCACGGCCGCATCGTGCTGCAGTTGAACGCGAAGTTCGTTTCGTCCGGTATCGATATCGCAGCCTTCAGCTCGATCGCGCGCGCGCTCGAAGCGAGCGGCCGTGCCACACTCACGCTCGGCGACGACGAAGAGTTTGGCGCGGCGTACGCAGCGCGCTCGGGCCTGGCCTGCGAGCATCCGGCTACGCTCGGCGAATGGAAGGGGCTGCTCGCCGGCGCGAGCGCGGTCGTCACCCCCGATTCGGGCGCGGCGCACGTCGCCGGAATGCTTGGCGTCCCGGCCGTCGTGCTCTTTCCGCGCGGCCCGGCGGTCGAACGCGACGCCGCACGCTGGTTACCGTGGGCCGCGCCGTCGCGCGCACTCGTCGTCACCGAACCAAGAGAGATTGCCGGGCTCGTCGCATGCGAACTCGAGGCGCTGCTGTGAAGGCGCTCGTCATCTGCGCGGGTGGCGGGATCGGCGACGTCTTGCTCGCGACGCCGGTGATGCGCGCCTTGCGCGCGCGCTACGATGAGGTGGTCGCGCTGACCGCTCCGGCGCATCGTGAGGTGCTGGCACGCGAACCCGAACTGAGCGAGGTCTGGAGTGAGGATGCAAGTTTCGCTGCGCAGGCCGGACGTATCGCGGCGGCGCGCTTTGACGCCGCGATCGTCACCTGGGCGACCCTGCGCACGGCGGCGCTGCCGTTTGTCGCGCGCATTCCGGTGCGCGTGGGTCAGGCGCGGCGTCTCTATTCGCGCGCGTTCACGCATCCTGTCATCGTTCGTAGCGAACGCGGCGACCGGACGTCGCACTGGACGCAGATTCTGCTCGATTACGCGCGCGCGATCGATTGCGATATCGCGGACGCGCAACCGTCGTTCCCGCTCGACGACGCCGCTCGAGCCGAGGCTGCGCGATTGCTCGCCGCAGGTGGCGTCGCAGGTCCCTACATCCTCTTGCACCCCACACGCGGCATCGCGCACGTGCGTTCGCGCTGGCCGGCCGGAGGGCTCGCGGCGCTCGGCCGCGCGCTGATCGCGAAGACGAATTGCGCGCTCGTCGTGACCGGTACCGCGGCCGATGCGAGCGTTGCGGCGGAGATCGCGCGCTCGACCGGGGCGCTCTGCCTTGCGGGCCGGACGACGCTGGCCGGCTTCGGCGCGTTGGCCGAGCGCGCGCACGCGGTCGTGGCGATGGATAGCGGGCCGATGCATATTGCGGCGGCCGTCGGCGCGCCGACCGTGGGCATCTTTGCATTGCAATCCGACGAACCCGATCGGTGGGCACCGCTCGGTCCGCGCGCGGCGGTCGTGCGTGCGACCTATCCCTGTCCACCCGAGCACCGCAAGGAGACCTGTCCGGATTTCGCGTGCGTCGCGAACCTCGACGTTCCGCGCATTCTCGCGGCATTGGGCGGTCTCGTGGACGCGCGAGCCGAACCGGCCTGATGCCGATGCGCGCGACGATTCAGCTCTGTACGTATAACCGGGCCCACCTCTTGGAGCGCGTCCTCGACGCCTGCTTCGAACAGACGGTCGCGCCCGGCGACTACGAAGTGGTGCTAGTCAACGACGGCTCGCGCGACAACACGCGCGAGATCATCGAGGCGGCCCGGGCGCGTGCGACGTGCGCGTTCACCGTGGTGCATCAGGAGAACGCCGGTTTGTCGCGCGCGCGCAACGCCGGCATCGCTCGCGCGAACGGGACGCGCATCATCTTCATCGACGACNNCCGCACGCGATCGTGCGCGGCGCCGTCATCAATACCGAGAGTTTCGATCGCTTGCCGGCACCGGCGTGGACCATTGCGAACTACAGCGGCAACTATTTCTGGACGAGCAACGTCTCCCTACCGCTCGCGAAACTGCGCTCGCTCGGCGGATTCACCGAATCGTTTCGCGAGTATGGTTGGGAAGACATCGAGCTCGGAATGCGGCTGCGCTCCGCGCGGACTCGTTCGGTCTTCAATCCGCGGGCGGTCGCCTTTCATTACAAACCGCGGCCTCGCGCGGGTAACGTCGATGGAATGCTGCGCCAAGCTCGCGCGCAAGCGCGCACCGCCAAGCAGTTGCGCGAGCTGCATCCGCACTGGCGGGTCGTCATGGCGACCGGCGACGATCCGGTTCAGCGAACGTTTCATCGCCTCGCGCGGGTCTTCGGCGTGCCGTTCGTACTCGAGCGCCTGGTGGGAAGGCGCGATGCGGATCGGCCGCTCTCGGGGCGCGAGTTGCTGGCCGCGCGAGCGCTCGCCAATGTCGCGTACTATCAAGAATTGGAAGCGGCAAGCAAGAAGTGAAGATCGTGCTGACGCGGCTCGATCGCATCGGCGACCTGATCTTGTCGACGCCCGCGATCGGGTCGGTGCGGCGCTCGTGGCCCGAAGCACACGTGACGATCGTCTGCAGCGGTCACAATGCGGTCGTGGTGGAGCGCAATCCAGATGTAGATCGCGTGCTGGTCGCACCGCACGGTACGTCGGCGGCACGCTTTGGCGAGCAGTTTCGCGGCGCGTGCGATCTGGCGATTGCCTTCGCGCCGCGCGGCGCGGATATGGCGCTGGTCGGCGCGACGCGCGCGCCCGTACGCGTCGGCTATACCTATGCGCGGCGATATTTTGCGCGCTTCGCCGCACGCTTGCATCTCAACCGGATACTGGTTTCGCGGGCGGACCCCGAGCTGTGCGAACGGGATGCATCGCGGGCGGTGCTGCACGAAGTCGATGAGGTCCTGGCCTTGGTCACGCTGGCCGGAGGCAACGACTCATTTCGCGATTTGGTCGTACCGGTCGCCGATCTCGACCGGCGCGCGGTCGATCGGGTTCCGGCGAACGGCATCGCGTTGCATCTCGGCCCACGCTGGCTTCATGGCGGCAGCACGCTGGAGAGCACGATCGAACTGCTCGCGCAACTGAAGCGCTTCGGGCTTCCGGTCGTGGTGACGCACGGGCTCGACGCGCTCGACGAGGCGCGTCGCGTGCGCGATGCCGGCGTCGTTGACGCGGTGGTCGGCGGATTGTCGTTTGGAGAGTGGGCCGCCGTCTTCGAGAAAAATCGCATCGTGGTGACCGTCGATACGGGTGCGACGCATGTCGCAAGCGCGATGCGCAGGCCCACTGTGGTCGTTTTCGAAGATCGCTATTTCAACTTGGCCTCGCAGGAGTGGGCGCCGTACCGCGTGCCCTCCGAATGCCTGAGGAAGCCGGCGGGCGATTCGCCCGCCGAACTCGAGGCGTTTCGCGCCGCGGTCGCCGCCGCGGTCGACTCATTGCTCAAGAGAACGTGATGCAACAGCCCGAACTCTCCGTCGTCGTCCCGACCTACAATCGTCTCGAGACGTTGCGACACGTCGTGCCCGCGCTGCTGGCGAGCGATCTCGCGGCGGAGCGTTTCGAGGTCATCGTCGCCGATTCGAATTCGGCTGATGGGACCGCCGAGTATCTCGCGCAGGTCTCCGCGGAGCGACCGGGCGTGCGTCACCTGCCCGGTCCCTACAGCGGACGCGCCATGGCGCGCAACGCCGGAATCACGGCTGCGCGCGGCGAGATCGTGCTGTTCACCGATGCCGATATCATAGCGTCACCCGATCTGTTGTCGCGGCATCTGGAACGCCACCGCGTGGAGCCCGGCGTGGCCGTCGTCGGCATGGAATTGCAGGTCGGGTCGCTCGACGAATACGAGCGCTTGCGGACGCAGCCAGCGGCGCGCCGCCCCTTGCATCCGGCCGGCCGCAAGAGCTTGTCGTGGCTCTATTTCTTGACCGGTAACGCCTCGGTGCGCAAGAGCGACCTGGACGCCGTCGGCCGGTTCGACGAGAACTTCACGGGGTACGGTCACGAAGATCTCGAGCTTGGCTACCGTCTGCAAAGCGCGGGCATTCGCATTCTCTACGAGCCGCGCGCCGTCAACTACCACTGGCACCCCGTGCCGTACGCCGAACAGAAGGAAAAAATGAAGCTCGCCGGGCGTTCGACCGTCCGCTTTTATCGGAAGCACCCCTCGTTCGCCGTCCAAGCGCGACTCGGCATGACGCCACTCTCGCTCGCGCTTCACACGGTCGTCAAGAAAGCGCCACGCTTGCTCGATCGGCTCGAACGCGCCGGTTCGGCGAGCCCGGGCTTCGCGCGCAACGTCGTATACCAGTATCACTACGTCACCGGCATCAAGGACGCGTTGGAGCACGAGCATGCCTAAGCGCTCGTGCGGAGCGCTTGCCGCGACCGATATCGGGACGAGCGCCGAAATCAACGGCTGGGTAAACCGGCGCCGCGATCACGGCGGGCTCGTCTTTATCGATCTCCGCGACCGCGACGGGATCACGCAAGCAGTCTTCGATCCTGCTCAGACCGCCGCGTTCGAGATCGCGCAGACGTTGCGCAACGAGGACGTCGTGCGCATCACGGGCCTCGCCCGGCGGCGTCCGGCCGGAACCGAAAACTCCAAACTCTCGACGGGCGAGGTCGAGGTCGCGGTCGAGCGCGTCGACGTGCTGGCGCGCTCGCTCGTTCCGCCCTTCCCGGTCAACGCCGACGCCGACGTCGACGAATCGCTCAGGCTCAAGTACCGCTATCTTGATTTGCGCCGGTCGCGCTTGCAGCGCAACCTCACAGTTCGCCACAAGATCGTGAAGGCGATACGCGATTTCTTCGACGAACGCGAGTTTCTCGAGATCGAAACGCCTTGCCTGATCAAGTCGACGCCCGAGGGTGCGCGCGATTACGTCGTGCCGAGCCGGGTCTATCCAGGGACGTTCTACGCGTTGCCGCAATCGCCGCAAATTCTCAAGCAGCTCTTAATGGTCGGCGGTATCGGGCGATACATGCAGATCGCGCGGTGCTTCCGCGACGAGGATCAACGCGCCGACCGGCTCCCCGAGTTCACGCAACTCGACGTCGAGATGTCGTTCGTCGATGAAGCCGACGTCATGACGATCATGGAAGACTGCATTGTCTATACGTGGCGCGTTGCGCTCGGGCTCGAGGTTTCCCAACCCATTCCACGTTTGACGTACGCGGAGGCGCTGGCGCGTTTCGGCAGCGACAAGCCGGACATGCGCTTCGAGCTCGAATTGCGCGACGTCGCTGCCGCCTTTGCCGGCACGCCAATCAACTTCTTAGCCGAACATGCGAGCGGCGACGCATCACGCATCATCGCGGTGCGCTATCCCGGCGGCGCATCGCTCTCGCGCCGCGACTTCGATGCGTTAACCGAATCAGCCAAGACCTTCGGCGCCGGCGGCCTGATCTGGATTTGTTATCCGGTCGATGGCTGGAAATCTTCGATCGCAAAACTGCTCGACGACACAACCGTCGAAACCATCCGCGAACTCGGCGGCGCCGAGCCCGGCGACGCGCTCCTGCTGGTGGCCGGCCCCACGCAGCTTGCATCCGACGTGGCGGGCAAGCTGCGCCTGCTCGTCGGGGACAAGATCGGGCACAGGCCGACGGACCGTTTCGCATTCTGCTGGGTCAAGGACTTTCCGCTCTTCGAACGCGATCCCGAGACGCAAGCGATCGCCCCGACGCACCATCCCTTCACGTCGCCCGCGCCGGGTCAAGAAGCGCTGCTCGATACCGATCCATTCGCGATGCGCGCGCAACATTACGACCTCGTTCTCAACGGTTTCGAACTAGGCAGCGGGTCGATCCGCATCCACGATCCCGAATTCCAAAGACGAATCTTCCAGCTATTCGGTCTGAGCGAGCAAACGATCGCCGACCGCTTCGGCTTCTTCATGGACGCGCTCCAGTACGGCGCGCCGCCCCACGGCGGCATGGCCTGGGGCATCGATCGCCTCGTTATGCTCGCCTGCGGCGAACCCTCGATCCGCGAAGTGATCGCCTTCCCAAAAAACCAAACCGCACGCGACCTCATGATGGACGCGCCCTCCCCCATTTCCCAAGAACAACTCCGCGAGCTAGGGCTAGACCTCAAAGCGAAGCCAGCGCGAGGCGCAAACCCACTGACGTAAGCCGCTCCGCTCCAGCGGAGCCGGCGCGCGAAGCGGACTGTGCGACGAGGAGCGGGCGCACGGATGCGCAGGAGCGACGAGCGCACAAGCAGCGCTTTTCCCACGATGGGAAAAGCGTAGCGGTTCCGCGCAGCACGCCGGCTTCGCTGGAGCAGACCAGCAACGCAAAAAAGAAGAGCGCCGCCGAAGCGACGCCCTTTTTCTCTACTCGTTGATGCGAGTTAGAAGTGGAACCCGATGCCCGCGTACGGGGCGATCATCGACGTGCCGATCGGCGAGTTTTTGAGTGCCTTGAGATTCTCGCCGGCGACTCCTGCGTCGAGGAAGATTCCGCCGTTCTTACTGAAGCTCAGCGCTGCTCCGCCCTTGTACTTCGTGGCGATGTACGAGAGGGGAACGACCTTGTTGGCGAGCGCTCCGAAGAACACGTTGCTCGGGTATGTGTAGTTGCCTTGCACGGACGGGTAGTAATAATAGCTACCGTAGATCGAGAATGTATGGTCGAGGTCGGGGAGCTTCGAGATTCCCGCGCCGAAACCGTCGATTCTCGGGTAACCTGCGTAGTTGACGCCCTTCGAATAATAACCCGCTCCGATGTAGATGCGCGGGTTGAGAATCTTAAGGCCAACGTGCAGGTCCATGTTGTTGTCGAAGGCGGTCATGTTCGGCAGATATGCCTGCTTCGAACCGCCGACGATCGTGACGCAACCCTGATCGTTCGCGGGGCAGAAGTTGCCGGTGTAGTATCCGGCACCGATCGGCGTGCAGCCGGCCGGGACGAAGCCCGAGGTGATAGCGCATTGGCTGGCGGTGTGCGCGTACGTGATATGGCGCGCGTCGCCTTCCACATCCATCGGAAGGTTACCAACGGGGAACTCGATGGCTGCCTGCACCTGATACGAGTTCGTTCCGGTGTCTCCGGGGCTGATCTCGTTGTACACCTTCGGTGAGAACATGTACTCGCCACCGACGAATTTCTCGTAGTTGTAGCCCATCGGCGTGGGAGACGGGGTCGGTGCCGGGGTCGGCGGAGGCGGCGCCGGGGTGGGCGGGCGCGTCGGCTGAGGAGTCGGAGGCGGCGTGGGCGGCGGCGGCGTCGGTACCGGCGCGGCGATATAGCGCACCACGACTATGCGACGGTCCTGGATCCACTGGACGTAGGCGCCCATGCCTTCAGAGATGACGCGAACCGGCACGACGACCGAGCCGCGATAGATCTCCGGCGGCACGTCGAGCGGACGGCTCTCGCCATTGATCACAACTTCAGGTCTGCCGACCGTAACTTTGACGTCGGCGCCCGGCTTCGAGACGTCGACGGTTTGCGAAGCGGGGTCCCACGAGACGGTTGCTCCGGTCTGTTCGAACATCGAACGGAGCGGCACCATCACGACGCCGTTACGTACGAGAGCGGCCAGAACGCGGTTTGCCTTCAGCCGGTCGGGCTTGGCATAGACGTGCTGGTCGTTGAAAAGAATCGGGATCTCGCCCGACGGCGGCGTCCCGAAATCTTTGGGAGCCGTCGACTGCGCGAGCGCCGGGACAGCGCCGCCGAGAGCGGCGGCAAAAACGACGGCTGCAACGAGCCAACCGCGTACCGCACGAGCGTTTAGATTCACGTTATTCTCCTGATCGAAAAAAAAGACCGATGTCCGCCTTATAGGACGAGCGGAAGCTAGAATTGCGCCTTGCCCGTTCCGGTCCGTCTGACCTTCTCTTAACAATTGGGACGGCGTACCCTCACAAGGGTTCTAGCAGGGTCCTTACCCGTTTGAAGACGGAATCGAACATGCCCTCGGTGAGCACGCCGGTGTTCGTATTTTGGCGGCTGGGATGATACGAAGCAACGAGCACAACCCGCTCGGGCGCTCGGCGACGTTCGGCGACTGCCTCAGCCTGGTGAGCGAACTCGAGCCGGCGCGCGAAGGCGTAACCGGCTCTTACGAGCGCCGCCTGGGCTGCGCGGGTTCCGATCGCGCCGAGGCCGAGGACGACGCGCAACTGGGGCAGGGCGGCGATTTCGGCGTCGAGGTGGGGCTCGCACCGATGCAACTGCTCGGGCGTCGGCCGGTTTCCCGGCGGGGCGCAATGCAGCGCCGCACTGATCAACGTGTCGCGCAACTCCATGCCGTCGTTGCGGTCGCGTTGTTCGGGCCGGTTGGCAAATCCGGCGCGGTAGAGCGCTCGATAGAGCCAGACGCCCGAGGCGTCGCCGGTGAACGGCCGGCCCGTACGGTTCGAACCGTGTGCCCCGGGGGCGAGTCCGACCAGCATGAGTCGAGCGTTCGGATCGCCGAACGCCGGGACCGGACGGCCCCAATAAGGCCGCTCGCGGTGCTCGCGCTTCTTGACACGCGCGATCTCGGCGCAGTACGCGCGCAGTTCGGGGCAGCGCGTGCACGCCACGACGCGCCGCTCGATCGCGTCGAGCGAACTCTTCGAACTCATCGTAGGCCCGGAAATCCAAGTCGAGCGAGCGCCGCGTACGCAACGATACCGACAGCGGTCGAGAGGTTGAGGCTGCGCACCGCCCCCGCGCGCATCGGAATGCGGAGCGTTCGATCGGCATGCGCCTCGAGCAGCGCCTGCGGCAAGCCCGCGGTCTCTTTTCCAAAGATGAGCGCGTCACCGAATGCGAACGGTGCGCCGGCATGCGTGCGCGGCGCGCGCGTGCTCAACAGCCAGATGCCGCCTTCGAAGCGCCCGAGGAACTCGTCGAGCGATGCATGCACGGTGACGTCGAGCTCGTGCCAGTAGTCGAGGCCCGCGCGTTTGAGTTCGCGATCGTCGAGCGAGAAGCCGAGCGGTTCGATCAGGTGCAGCCCGCAGCCGGTCGCGGCGCAGAGACGCGCGACGTTGCCTGCGTTGGGTGGAATCTGCGGCTCGACCAGAACCAAGTGAAGAGGCGCTTGCGCGGAGATCTCGCTCCGAACGCGTTCGCGCGGCTGAGCGATGCGTTTCATTCGTTAACCAGCCGCTCGAACTCGTCGCTGCGTTCCGGCGTCGCGATGAGATAGGCGATGCCGCCGTGGCCGATCCAGGCGCGTTCGAGCGCCTCGCGCGGGTACGACGCGCGTACGGCCGGCTGCGCGGGATCGTTGACGACCGCTTCGCCGGCCGCGCCGAATCCGCACAGCACCGCGAGGTGCCCGTCGCTCTCCGCGAGCGGTGCGCCCGGGAGCTCGCCGGGCTTCCACGAGAACGAAAGCGCGAGCGGAATCCCCGCCCCGATAAACCGTTCGGCGTGGGCGAGATCGCGCAGATGCGCGACGACGGCACGCAAGCCGAGCGCACCGGCCAGCGCAACGTTGAACGCCCAATTGCCGGTACCGCCGTACGCGCGATCGCGTACGCGCCGCGCGACCTCGGCGACATCGAGATCGATATCCCAATATGACAGCAGCATCGAAAGCGCGGCGGGGGAGCACCAGCCGCGCTCGTCCGGATGCGCGGGAACGTACTGCGAGCGCTGTGGAACGTCGAGCAGCCAGTCGGCGGAGGTAGGATGGTCGCGAGAGCTTGCGTGCGCGGGCGTGCTAACGGCGATGCAGTCGAGCCGCGCTTCCGAGCGCACGTCGATGGCCGCGAACTCGACCGGTGCGCGCACAACGTCGAGCTCGATCTTCGCGATGCCGTCGCCGCCTGAGAGCGAACGCCGCTCGTTCTCGGTCCAAGCGACATACGGGAGCCAAGCCGAGCGCGCACCGTCGCTGCGCACGACCGCCAACTCGATCGTTCCGGCCGGCGCCGCGGAGTTCCAGGTGACGCTCGCTTCGCGCGCGGGTTCGATCGCGATAAGCGTACGCGCTCCCGCGGCCCTTACGACGCGCAGCATCGCATATCGGCCGGGATCAGATCTCCCACTCCCACGAGTTCCAGAAATCGGTAATATACTCGGCCGGCCGGTAGTTGCGCAGATCGCTGTTGTACGCCGCGACCGCGTTCTCCCAATAGAAGAAGACCGTGGGAACCAGTTCGTGGATGCGCGCTTCTTCGCGTTGATAGAGCGCTTTGCGCTTGGCTCGATCGAAGGTGCGGGTCGCGTCGTTCGAGAGCCGCGTGATCTCCGGGTCCCGCAGGAAGCTCGTGTTCGCGCCGTGCGGCGGCGTGAAGTCTCCACTCCACGAGCCCTCGTTATCGGGATCGGGTCCGTTGGTATCGATCGACCATTCGAGATCGTAGGTTCCACCGTAGAGCGGTCCCTTTTGCGCGAACAGAAAGTTGGCTGGATAATTCTTGATCGAGAGTGCTACGCCGGCGGCGCGAAGCTGTTGTTGCATCTGCACCTCAGCCTGTTCGTTCCCGGGTGCGTTGGTCGCTGAGATCGTCAGCGCCAGCGGTTCGCCGTTCTTGACGCGGACGCCGTCGCGCCCGGGTAGCCAGCCCGCTTGGGAAAGCAGACGCTCCGCGCCGGCGAGATCGTGTTTGTAGAACGGAATCTTCGGCGCCGCCCACGAGTCGGGCGGAATGTCGCTCGTCGATCGCACGTTGTATCCGTGGTAGACGGTTGCGTTGATGCCGTCCCAATCGACCGCTTGGGCGATGGCGAGCCGAACGTGGACGTCCGCGAGCGCCGGCTTCGAGCAATTGATCGCGAGCCGTCGCCAGTTCGCGATCAGATGCCTTGAGGACGCCACGCCTCCGATCGCCGCGACGCGAGCCAGTGCCGACTCGGCGACGTTTTGGATCAAGTCGATCTCGTGCGTCTGGAGTTCCGAGACGAGTGAATCAGCATTGGGAACGATCTTGACGCTGATGGCATTGAGCTTCGGCGGCCCGCGCCAGTAGTGCGGGTTAGGTTCGAACTCAAAGCCCGAACCGTGGTTCCAGGCTTTAAGCAGCCACGGTCCGCTCGAGATGGGATGCGCGTTGAAGGACGCGCGGTTGAGATCGGGCAGGCTCGCGAGCAGATGTTCGGGCAGCGGCGGATACGCGCTACCGCCGCCTCCGCCGAAGATTCCGAGCACGTCGGCATACGCGCGCTTCAGACGAACGATCGCCGTGTAGTCATCGGGAACGTCGATCGATACGATGTCGTCCCAACCGTAGAGCGCCTTGGTGGAATTCTGTTTGTCGACGACCGCCTTCCACGTAAAACGAAGATCGTGTGCGGTGAGCGGCGCGCCGTCCGACCAGGTGACGCCGTGCCGCCAATGGAGCGTGATCGATTTCGAATCCTTCGAGATGCCACCGTTGGCGTAGGTGGGAATCTCGGTCGCGAGTTCTGGGACGAAATCGCCGCGCTGGTTGTAACGGAAGACCGGCGCAAAGATCAGCGCGTCGATCTGATCGGTCGCGTCGGTGTGCGCGAACATCGGATTGAGGCTATCGGGTTCCTCGGGCGTTCCGATGCGAAGGTGTCCGGGAAGCGTCCAAGCATGCCGGCCTCCCGAACTCTGTGCTGGGCCGACACGCGAGCAGCCGGCGTTCGCTAGCACGAGGAGCGTCGCGAGCATGAGCCCGAACGCGCGCACGTTCATTGCACGGCGCTCGCCCGGCCCAGTGGTTGCGTCTTGTCCGCGAATGCGCCGGCCATTTCGTCGTAGAGCCGGTGCGGACCGAAGCGCACGACATCGCCGGCCGGCAAGCCCGTCTCGGTACGGGCTCGGGCGATCTGCGCGAGCGCTTCGGCCTCGCTGAGGTCGCTCGTGTTCAGCGCGATGCCCGCGACGCGCGCCGGTTTGACGCTCGCGCAGAGGCCTTCGTAGATGCGTATCAATTGGCGGTACGAGAGCAGCGGTGTTTCGAAGTGCTCGATGACCGTGCGCGTCGGGCGGTGAACGAGGACGAGCGCATCCGGCGCCGCGCCGAAGACGAGTGCCAAGGTGACGGGCGCGAAGGCAGGATGATTGATGCCGCCCTGGCCTTCCACGAAGAGCAGGTCCGCGTCGCATGCGGCTTCGACCACGATCGCCTCGGCGGCTCCCGAGGCGAAGTCGCTGATGACGCGGTCGATCGCGATGCCGCTGCCCGCGATCATGATGCCGGTTTGACCGGTCGCGACGAATCGCGCGCGCACATTTCGCTCGCGCGCAGCGCGCGTCAACTCGAGTGCAACGGTCATCTTGCCGATCGCGCAGTCGCTGCCGACTGTCAGCACGACGCGCGCGCCGACTTCGTACGCGCGCCCGGAGAAGAGCGGAACCGCAGGTGGAAGGCGCACGTCCCAGATCGAGGTCTTTCCGCGTTGTGCGAACGCGGCGAATTCGGGGTCGCTTCCCAAGCTTTCGTGCAAGCCGCTGACGACATCGAGTCCGGCATCGAGCGCCGCCGCGATCTCGCCGCGCCAGCTCGCGGGCAGCGCGCCACCCGGCGGCGCAACGCCAACGAGCAACGACGTTGGTTTGAAAGCGAGCGCGCCGGCGACGGTCGCAACGATCGGCGCGTCGCACTCGAGGTACGGGAGAACGTCGCGGACGCACTTCCCGGCGCAATCTGGATCGATGACGGCGACGGTTGTATCCTCGGCGTAACGGATGACGCCGTGCGCCGTCTTGGCGCGCGCGTCCGCGAACGAACCCGGGGCGAGGATTGCATAGCGCCGCCGTGCCCCGTTCATCGCGATGCGTTCGAGCGTTCGCGCACGCCGAGCCCCGGGCCGTCGGGCAACACGATCTTGCCGCGATCGTACGTGATGCCCGCGAACGGATCGTCCTTGGTGAGGAAGGGACCATCGAGATCGGCCCAATCGACGAGCGGCGAGAGATGCGCGGCGGCCGTCGCGAGGATCGCGCTCTCGACCATGCAGCCGAGCATCACCTTGAAGCCGAGCGCCCGTGCCGTATGGATCATCGCAAGCGCCCCGCGAATGCCGCCGCACTTGACGAGCTTGACGTTGACGCCGTCGACGCAGCCACGCAACGCCGGCAGATCCTTCGCATCGAGTGAATCCTCATCGGTGACGAGTGGGATGCCGACGCGTTCGCGAATCCAGCGCAAGCGGTCGGGCGTTCCGGCCGGAATCGGCTGTTCGCAGAATTCGATATCGAAACGCTCGAGTTCATGCAATGTCGCGACCGCCTGCTCGGGCGTCCAGCCTTCGTTTGCGTCGACGCGCAGCGTTCCGGTGTAGCGCGAGCGGAATGCCTCGACGACTTCGATGTCGTTCGGCGTGCCGAGTTTCAGTTTGACGATCGGGTGCTCGCGGATCTCTTCCAGTTTGGCCAGCATCGTTTCGAGCGTGTCGATGCCGATCGTGAACGAGGTGCGCGGCGTGCGGCCCGGATCGAGTCCGAGCATTTGCCAGAGCGGACGATCGACATCTTTCCCGATAAGGTCGTGAAGCGCCAGGTCGAGCCCGCAGCGCGCCGCGAGCGGAATGCCGTCGAGCAACTGCTCGAGCGCATAGGGATCGTCGCCTCGCGGCGGATGCGCGGCGAAATAGGCGATGACCGATTCCACGCTTTCGTTGTAGCGCGCGATCGGAGCGGTCTCGCCGAGCCCTTCACGGTCGCGCCACGACAAACGGAAGATCGCGGTCTTCGCGCTCGATGCCGAACCGCGCGCTATCGTAAACGTATGAACTAGTGCTAGCGCCAACTCGGCGATCGTAAGCCGCACCTGGCGCGTCTTACTCGATCCTTCGAGCGGGTCCTCGCTCCTTACAGGCCGATCCCCAAAGGGCGAAATGTCAAGACTTGACCGCGGTGAGATAATCCAAGGCAGACGACGACTGCGCTAGCACGCGTACTTTTCTAGGTGTAGGACCAACGTACAAACCAAGGGAGCATCAGCTCCGGATACGACAGCTTGAGGTCGGGCATTCCCCTAACCTCTCTGGCGCCCGGGCCGCACCCACCTGTTAAAGCAGGTCGCTACCCGGGCATGCAGACGGCAGTGCGGTCGTCGTCTACTTCAGGAGATTGAGCGAAAGCGTTCGAGCGCCGCGTGAAAGGCATCGCGCGCGCCGTTCTCAGCGCCGCGATCGATCGCGACGAATCCGCGAAAGCCGCGGACCGCTCCGATGAGATTGTGCGCTTCGGCATCCTCACCGAGCGCAAACGTAGCAACGTGCGCGACTCGATACGTGGCGATCACCGTCTTGTGGACGAGCTCGTCGCCGCGATCGAGTAGACTGAGGCCGTCGGCCGCGAGCGCGAACCGCAACCACGCACTATCGACGTCTTTGGTCACGCGTTTGCAATCGGCAATCGAAGCACAGAGCGTCGTCGGGTCGTTGCGCAGCGCGAGCGCTACGTTGGCGCGTTTCGCCGCGCTGGCGAGGGTCTTGAGCGCCGCGCAGAATGCGCTCCAGGCTGCCGGATCGTCGCTCGCCTGGGGTGCTTCGAAGATCGCAAGCGGTGCACCGAGCGCAGCGGCCAGGTCGAGCCAGTTCGTCTCGGCGCCGGCGAGCAGCGTCGAAGCGTGCAAGCCCGCGACCGTTAGGCCGAGATCGACCGCGGTTTTCTTCAACTGGGCAAGGTAGTCGGCGTCGGTGCGCGGGAAGTGGGCAGCATCGAAGACCACGCCGTCGAGTTCGAGCTCGGCGGCGCAGAGGTCGAGCCACTCGAGCTGAGTGAGTTCCCGGGCCGCGAGCGCCCGGTCGAAGCTCGCGCTCGAAGAAGCAATCTTCATGGTTGCGGCCTGCTTCGGGCCTGCGGGCGGTGCTCCCGTCCGCGCGGAAGAAGTGCGCTCCATGAAGATTGCGCTCGGTGCCGACCACGCCGGCTTCGGCTACAAGGATCGGATCGCCGGCCTGCTGCGCTCACAGGGGCACGAAACGCTCGATTTCGGCACGCACGATGCGACGCCGGTCGACTATCCCGATTACGGTTTCGCGGTCGGCGAGGCGGTCGCAAGCGGCCGCTGCGAGCGCGGCGTCGTCGTCTGCGGCTCGAGCATCGGCATCGCGATCGCCGCCAACAAAGTCCGGGGAATTCGCTGCGCCGCAGTCTCCGAGCCATATTCGTGCGAATTGTCGCGCCGTCATAACGATGCGAACGTACTGGCGCTCTCCGAACGTCTGACCGGCTGGGAGATGGTCGAGCGGCTGGTTGCGATCTTTATGGAGACGCCGTTCGAGAGCGGCGGTCGCCATTCGCACCGCGTCGCCAAACTCGTCTACGGTCCGCAAGAACAAGCGAAAGCCAAAGCCGATCTCGCGCGCGGCGCCGTGGAAGATGCGGTGACGCCGAAGTCGATGTTGTAGTGCGAATCGTAACACTTGCCGCCGTCTTCGTTGGGTCCGGCGTCTTCGCGGTCGATATCTTGGCGCTGCCTCCGGGACATCTGCACGATCCGTGGTATTGGAGTGCACTCGCGCTCTTCACGGGCGGCGTCGCACTCGGTTACTACGTCCGGCGCGACGACCCGACAGTACATCGCCGTGACGCCGACGAAGCAGGCGTGACCGTCGCGATCCGCGCCCGTTTGGGTCTGTGGGATCCGGCGGATCCCACGCTGCGCGCGAAGGACGGTTTCCGCTGATGCAGATCCTCGAAGGTTCGTTGCTCGATACGCAGGACCCCGAACTCGCCGCCGCTATCCATTTTGAGGAAGCGCGCCAGCGTGAGAACCTCGAGTTGATCGCGTCGGAGAATTACGCCAGCCGCGCCGTGCGCGAAGCGATGGGCAGCGTGATGACCAACAAGTACGCCGAAGGCTATCCGGGACGGCGGTACTACGGTGGTTGCGAATTTGTCGACCTCGCGGAACAACTGGCGATCGACCGCGCCAAGACGATTTTCGGCGCCGATCACGCCAACGTCCAACCGCACGCCGGCGCGCAGGCCAACATGGCCGTCTGCATGGCCGTGCTCGAACCCGGCGATACGCTGCTCGGCATGTCGCTCGCGCACGGCGGCCATTTGACGCACGGTACGAAGGTCAGCTTCAGCGGGAAACTTTATCACGCGGTCGCCTACGGCGTGCGCCGCGATACCGAACTGATCGATTACGACGACGTGCGCGCCAAAGCGCGCGAGCATCGGCCTAAGCTGATCATCGCTGGCGCGAGCGCGTATCCGCGCACGATGGACTACGCGCCGTTCGTCGAGATCGCCAAGGACGTCGGCGCGACGTTCATGGTCGATATGGCGCACATCGCGGGTCTGGTTGCGGTCGGGCTCCATCCTTCACCGGTACCGCTGGCCGATTTCGTGACCACGACAACGCACAAGACGTTACGCGGACCGCGCGGCGGCCTTGTGCTTTGCACCGCCGAGCGCGCGCAAGCACTCGATAAGAGCGTCTTCCCGGGAATTCAGGGCGGCCCGTTCATGCACGCGATCGCCGCCAAAGCGGTCGCGTTCGGCGAAGCGTTGCAGCCGGCGTTCAAGGTCTACCAGCAGCAGGTTCTCGTCAACGCGCTTGCGATGGGCGAGGAACTGCAGCGGGCCGGCACGCGCCTGGTCGGCGGCGGAACCGACACGCATCTGCTGCTCGTCGACCTTACGCCGAAACAGCTGACCGGTAAGGATGTCGAAGCGTACCTCGACGAGATCCGCATCACCGTCAATAAGAACGCGATCCCGTTCGATCCGCAGAAACCGATGGTCGCGAGCGGCATCCGGATCGGAACGCCGGCGATCACCGCGCGTGGAATGGGCGAAAGCGACGCGCGCGAGATTGGTAAGATCATCGGCGAAGCGCTGGGGGACATCGCGGAGCGCGCCAAGCTCGAAAAACTTCGCGGCCGCGTTGCCGAACTCACCGCGCGCTTCGACGTTCCGTAGGACGAGCGTCTGAAAGACTCCGTACATATCGTTACCGGCTCGGCCACCGGAATCGGTGCGGCCTGCTCGCTGCGCCTCGCATCGAAGGGCGCGCGCGTGACGATCAATTATTCGCGGAGTGAGACAGAAGCACGTGACGTTGCGGCGGCCTGCAAAGCTGCCGGCGGCGACGCGATCGTCGTGCGGGGCGATGTCTCGTCGGATGCCGATTGCCGCGAACTTGCGGCAACGACCCTGGCCGCTTGGGGCCGGATCGACGGCTTGATCAACAATGCCGGTATGACGATGTTCGTCCAGCATGCGGACCTTGATGGGCTTGACGCAGCGGATTTTCAGCGCATCTTTGCGGTGAACGTAATCGGCCCGTTCCAGATGATCCGCGCGGTCGCGAAATCGATGCAGGCGCAGGGACGCGGAGCGGTCGTCAACATCTCATCCATCGCCGGCAGTATGGGCGACGGATCGTCGGTCGCGTACGCCGCCTCGAAGGGCGCATTGAATACGATGACGCTGTCGCTCGCGCGCGCACTCGCACCGGCGATTCGGGTCAATACCGTCTGTCCCGGTCTGGTCGATACGCGCTGGGGACGAGATGCTTTGGGAGATGCGGCGTTTGAAACGCGGCAGCAAGTGTACGCGGCGGGCGCGCCTCTGCGCAGCGTCGTCTCCGCCGACGATGTCGCGGACGCAACGATCTGGTTACTCGAGAGCGCCGCGAAAGTCACCGGTGAACTGATCACCGTCGACAGCGGCTGGCACCTCGGTCCCGCCGCAATGTCGAAGCGCGAGCCTCCTCAGTAAACCGGTTAGCAGCCTCCCGTTAAGGACCAGACACCGACGACGCTATGCCGTCGGAACGCGAACGTGCTGGTTTCACAGCCCGTATCGCTGTCATAGATACGAATCGTCTGATCGCCGCGTCGCCGAATGAGGCCGTTTCCGAGTCTTCGGATGATAGAGCCCTCCGCCGAACCGATCGAGAATCCCATATCTGTCGAAATGTGGGACAACGGCATCGTCGCGAGTTTGTAGGGCGGAACGGGCGCCGACGTTAGGGAGCTCACCTCCCACGCAAAGTGTTTTTCCAGAATCAGCAGCCGGTGCGTTGCGGGGTCAAACGCCGCATACAAGTCATACGCCGTTCCTCCTCGCCGGGGCCGCAGAATGATAGACGAGCGCTCCGCGAGCCTTGAGCATGGCAAGATCCGTCGGCAACTGAGGCACCCTAAGCGGCCGAGCGGGGTCCGTCGGATGTTGCTGCTCGGGCTCATTTGGAAGTCGTTCGTCGCTAAGCTTCTCCGCATGTGCCGAAAGTACGGACTGGAGATACTTGATAGCTGGCGAACTTGCGCTCGCGAGGTCTGCTTGCCAGAAGCCGAGGAAAATTATTGCGAGGCACGCCGTCCACGTTGGCGTAGATCGGCGTACCTGCGGCGGTTTTAACATATCCTTAAGAACTGCGCCAAGTGACCGCAGCCGGTCGAGCATCGGGGGTCTCCTTTGGGCCAGGTTGCGGGCGGCGTTCGCGTGAAGCCTTCCGTGATGGAACGCGTGCACGTCATCGAACATCCTGCGGTTGCCGACCGGCTTGCACGGATCCGCGACAGGACGACGCCCACGCCGGTCTTTCGGCGGCTTGTTGAAGAACTCGGCGTCTTCCTCGCCTACGAGGCGACGCGCGATTTCGCGACGCGCGAAGAGCGCGTCGAGACGCCGATCGAACCGGCCGCGGTGCGGCGCTTCGCGTCGCGCCCGGTCCTCGCGCCGATCCTGCGTTCGGGGCTGGGTCTGCTGCCGGGGTTCCTTTCCGTCATCGACGATGCGGTCGTCGCGCATCTCGGCTTCTTTCGCGATCCCGAGACGCTGGCCGCGGTTCCATATTACGCGAACCTGCCGGATAATCTGAGCGGCGTTGCGGTCTTCGCGCTCGATCCGATGCTCGCCACGGGACATTCCGGGGCGGCGGCTCTCGACGTGCTCAAGGCGCGCGGCGCGACCGATCTGAGCCTCCTGTGCGTGATCGCGGCGCCGGCCGGCATAGCGCATATCCACGCCAAGCATCCGACCGTTCGCATCGTCACATGTGCGCTCGACGCGAACTTGAACGATCATGGTTACATCGTTCCGGGCCTCGGCGACGCCGGTGACCGGATGTTCGGCAGCGCGTCGTCGTTACCGGCGGATTACCGCGAGCGCGCGAAGCGCACCTGATAAACAGCGTGACGCGACCAGGTTGGGATGAGTATTTCATGGAGGTCGCGCAGACCGTCGCCACGCGTGCGACCTGCCCGCGCGCGAGCGTCGGCGCGGTGTTAGTGCGCCAGCATCGTATCTTGACCACCGGATACAACGGCGCGCCGCGCAACGTCGCACATTGCAGCGAAATCGGTTGCGAGATCGTCGGCGGACACTGCTTGCGCGCGACGCACGCCGAAAGCAACGCGATCGTCCAAGGCGCGCTGCACGGGGTGCAGTTGGAAGGCGCGACCGCGTATTGCACGCATCAGCCCTGCATCAACTGCGCCAAACTCCTCATCAGCGCCGGCATCGTTGCGATCGTCTATCGCGATTCGTACAGCGATCCGTTTGCGGAGCGGCTCCTTAATGAGGCCGGCGTCAAATTCGCCAAGTATGAAACGGCGAACCCATGAGCCTGTGGGTGATTTTTCTTTTCGCGTTCATCACCGCAACGTTCACGTCGCTGCTGGCTACGCCGTGCGTGCGCGCGCTCGCGCTCAAGGCGGGCGTCGTCGATCCGGTGGACGAGCGGCGCATGCACGACCAACCCAAACCGCGAATCGGTGGCCTCGCAATCTATCTTGCGTTCGCATTCGCGCTTTTCGTTGCGATCGGCATCGCGCTGAAGTTTTCGCCGACGATCTTTCATAAGGCCGACGATATTCACGATATTCTCGGCCTGCTGTTCGGCGGAACGATGATTCTCGTTGTCGGATTGTGGGACGACGTCATGGGCATGCGCCCGCGCGACAAGTTCGTGGCGCAGGTCGTCGTCGCGGTCATTTCGATGAGCTACGGATTTCTGATCTCGGGGTTCGAGGTTCCGTTCACGCATCTGTACGTCAACGTGCCGATTTGGATCGGCGTGCCGCTCACGATAATCTGGTACCTCGGCATGATGAACGCGCTCAACTTTTTGGATGGTCTCGACGGCCTCTTGACGGGCGTCGCGTGCATCTCCGGATTGTTCCTGTTCGCAATCGCGGTCGGTCACGGCCAACTCGTGCCGGCGCTGGTGCTGGGCGCGCTGGTCGGTGGGACGCTCGGTTTTCTCCCGTACAACTTCTCGCCGGCGAAGATCATCTTGGGCGATACGGGCTCGCTTTTCATCGGCTACCTGTTTGCGACGGTCTCGATTATCGTCACGGCCAAGGTTGCTATTACGGTCAGCCTGCTCGTGCCGCTCGTCGCGCTCGCCGTGCCGGTGGTCGATACGGCGGTTGCGATTTGGCGCCGCGTCCGTGCCGGAAAATCGATCGCTGAAGCGGACCGCGGACACCTGCACCACATCCTGGTTTTTCGTTTCGGCCTCAACGTGAAGCAAGCGGTTCTGCTGATCTACGTGGTCTCGTTCGCACTCGGTGCGGCGGCCTACGTGCTCTCGGGCGGCCTGGCGCACGTTCGCGTAGCGATTTGAAACCGCTGAAGGTCATGACGGTCTTCGGCACGCGGCCGGATACCATCAAGATGGCGCCGGTCGTGCGCGCGCTGGCGGCGGCAGGGCCGGGCATCGAGCCGATCGTCTGCGTGACCGCGCAGCACCGCAAGATGCTCGACGATCTGCTCGAGCTGTTCGCGATCACGCCCGACTACGACCTCGACATCATGCGGCCGGATCAGACGCTGACCGAGATTACGACCCGCGTCCTGTGCGGAATGGAACCCGTCCTCGCGGCGAGCAAACCCGACGTCGTGCTCGTGCACGGCGACACGTCGTCCAGCACTGCGGCCGCGCTGGCCGCGTACTACCGGCAGATTCCGATCGGACACGTCGAAGCCGGTCTGCGGACAACCACGCGCTGGGAGCCCTTCCCCGAAGAGATGAACCGCCGCTTGACGGGACGCATCGCGTCGTATCACTTTTCGCCGACTGCGACGGCGCGCGAGAACTTGGAGCGCGAGAACGTCGATCCGAGTGAGATCTTCGTCACCGGCAATACGGTGATCGATGCTTTTAAGGAGACGGCCGCGCGGCAACCGGCGGCGCCACCGGCCGAGTGGGCCGGCCTCGATCCGAACCGGCCTTGGATATTCGTCACAGCCCATCGCCGCGAGAATCACGACCATATGACCGAGATCTGCAACGCACTCGCCGAAATCGCCGCCCTTCCGCAGCGACCGCAGATCCTTTGGCCCGTTCATCCCTCACCGCGTGTCGCGCCGATCGCACATCAAATTCTTGACATGGTGCCGGGCGTTCGCTTGGTCGAACCGATGACGTACGAGGCGACCGTCCACAGCATTGCGCGCGCCAAACTCGTCGTCACCGACAGCGGAGGCCTGCAAGAGGAGGCTCCCTGCCTCGGGATTCCGGTGCTCGTTATGCGCCGTGAGACCGAACGCCCCGAGGGGATCGCGGCCGGAACGCTCGAGTTGGTCGGCCCCGACCGTGAAACGATCGTACGCGTGACACGCCGGCTGCTCGAAGACGAGGCGGCATACGCTCGCATGGCGCGGGCCAACAATCCGTACGGCGACGGCCGAGCCTCGGGCCGCATCGTCGCGTGGTTGCTGGCGCGTCTGCGCGGCGGCCCGCTTCCCGAAGAGTTCGTCGCTCGAGCAGAGGGGTGAGCGACGCCGAGGAGGGTTCGCCTCCGGCGAACCCAAACTCGGGAAGCGCCGTACCGGAGGCCGAGTTGCGCGCGTACTACGCGCGTAAGCGGCCGATGGTGGTGTGGTCTCTCGCGCTCGCCCTCCCCTTGGGTCTGGTCATTGCGGTAGCATCGCCGATCGCGGCGATCGCGGAGGTCTTCGGTACCGCCTGCGGCGTCGCCAACGCGCTACTCTCGATGCGCGGCAACGAACGCCTGGCCGGCCATCGAAGCGCCGGTTCTTTCGTCTTAAGTAGTGTGCTTCGGATATTCGTTTTCGGTATAGTACCCGTGGAGTTTAGCCTTCACGGTCCATGGTGGTCGATGGCCACTTACTTCGTCGGATTTTTCACGCCGCTCGCGCTCTATGCGGTCATCCTGGCGCGCGGCTTTAGGACGGACCCTGCTTCTTGAAAGAACAGATCGGCGAGCACAGCACGTGGGTGTGGCCTATCGTCGGATCGGTCCATGCGGATACGATCCTGACGACGTGGCTCGCCATGGGCGTGGCGCTGATTTTTCTCGCCTGGATTGGGAACAGTTATCGGGGGCCGCGCGCCGGCAAGCGTCAAACGATCTTCGAAGGCATCATCGACTACATTTCGGACATGGTGTACGGGTCGCTCGGCCGCAATGGCGAGCCGTACGTACCATTCTTTATCGCCCTCTTCATCTATCTGTTCTTGCTGAACCAATTCGGCGTCTTGCCGCTCAAGGCGCTCGGCCTGCCGTTCGGAGGTTCACCGACCGCCGACCTCAATACGACGGTTCCGTATGCGTTCTTGATCTTTTTCGGTATTCAAGTCGCCGCCATCCGCAAGAACGGTCTCGGTCATTACGCGCATCTGGCGAAACCGTTCGCGATCTTGCTGCCGCTCAATATCCTCGAAGAGCTGACGCGACCGGTTACCTTGGCCGCACGGCTGTTCTTCAACATCTTTGTCGGCGAGTTGCTGTTCATCATCATCGCCTCGATCGTCGTCCAGAAGATCACGATCGGCCCGGTCAACCTGTCGCTCGCCGTGAGCATTCTTCCGTTCTTCATTCAGTTCTTTAACTTCTTCGTGGGCACGATCCAGGCGTTCGTGTTCACGCTGCTCGGCATCGTTTATCTCTCGTTGGCGATCGCCGACGAGCACTAAGTGTTTAGAAAGGTACTACCTTGAGCTCTGAAAGCTTAATTGCTGCATCGACGATCATCGCCTTCGGCTTGATCATCCTGGGCGTAGCGTTCGGATCCGCGGTCGGCGACGGCATGGTCGCCTCGAAAGCCGTCGAAGCGATCGCGCGCCAACCCGAGGCACGCCCCAACATCTTCACGTTCATGTTCCTCGGCGTAGGCATCTTGGAAGCCGTCCCGATCATTTCGATCGGGCTCGCGTTCTATCTGTTGCTCGTCGTCGCAAAAGTGCCGACACTGCTCGAGCACCTGAAGTAAGTAGCCCCGATGTTTCTCAGCGTAGATGGGACCGCGATCGTCCAACTCATGAACTTCGCGATTTTCTTCGCAGTTTTGAGCGTGGTCTTCTTGCGTCCGGTCGGGGCTGCGATTCGCAAACGCCGCGCTTACATCGATAGCGTGCAGGCCGACTACGAGAGTTACTCGCAACAGGCGCGCACGATGCACGTGGAAGCCGAAGCGAAGCGCGCCGCGGCGCGTCGCGCGGCCGAGGAAGCCGTCTCAAAGGTTCGCTCGCGGACGGAGAACGAAGCGGTCGAGCAGGTCGCAACGGTCACCGACCGCGCGAGTACGATCGCCGAAGAGGCGCGCGCCGCCGTCGAGGCCGAGCTCGCCGGCGCGCGCGCAAAGGGCGACGATCTCTCCAAGGCGCTGGCGGCAACGCTCGTCGAGCGCGCGATCGGAAACGTCCGATGAGCGATGGCTTCTACGAGCAGGTCGCCATATGGAGCCAAGTCGTCGGGGCAGTCGCTTTCCTGGCGGTACTGGTATTCTTGTGGATCCGCTTTCTGGCGCCGGCGGTCGCCGCTTCGCAGGTTCGCAAAAACGCCGAGCTCAGCGACGCCGAGCGCCGGCGCGATGGCGCCAAGGAACACGTCGCCGAGGCCGAACGGGAATTGACGCGGGCGACGGGCGAGGCCGGCTCGATCTCGACGCGGGCTGAGGGCGACGCGCAACGCCTGCGCGAGCGAATTTTGGCCGAGGCCAAGGCCGAGTGCGAGCGGTTGCTGCGCAATGCCGAAGGCGAACTCGGGCGCGGCCGGAGCGCGGCGCGCGAGACCCTGCGCGAAGAGTTACTGACGAAAGCACTGGAGATAGCGCGCGAGTCTGCCGGCGGGATGAACGACGACATCAACGCGCGCCTGGTCGCGCGGGTCGTCGAGTCCCTCGAGCGCGGGGCGGCCTGATGCAGAACCAAACCGTCGCGCGCCGCTACGCTATCGCAATCTTCGGGTTGGCGAAAGAGCGCGAGAAGATCGAGGCCGTCGGGCGCGGGCTGCACGCGGCGCTCGATGCCATCACAGCTAACGACGACGTACGCCGCTTGTTCACGTCGCCGGTTGCCGGTCGCGAGACAAAACGGAAGTTTTTTGCCGACGCGTTTTCACGATCGCTCGATGAGGTAGCTTTACACTCCGTCCTGCTCCTCATCCGCAAGCGGCGCGAAGCGCTACTCGCGCCGATCGTCGCCGAGTACGATAAACTGGCACTGGCCGCGTCGGGCCGCGAGCCGCTCGAGATTACGAGCGCGCGTAAACTTGCTCCCGCCGAACTAGATCAATTGGTCGCACGGCTGTCGCGACTCTACGGTAGAAGCTTCGAAGTCAAAACGACGGTCGATCCGGCTTTGCTCGGCGGCCTGCGCATCACGATGAGCGATCGTCGCATCGACGGCACGGTTGCCGGACGCCTGGACGAATTCGCACGAGACCTTTTCGGTAAGAAAGAGCTAAGCCTTACATGATCAACGCTGACGAAATCGCGGGAATACTCAAGAACCAGATCGCTAACTTCAAGAGCGAGGTCCACGAGGATCAAGTCGGAACCGTTATCGCGGTCGGCTCGAACATCGCGCGGATCTACGGGCTCGAAGCGGTGCAACAGTCGGAGCTGGTAGAGTTTCCGAACGGGCTGCAAGGTATAGCGCTGAACCTCGAAGAGGACAACGTCGGCGTCGTCATCTTGGGTTCGGATGCCGAGATCAAGGAAGGGATGCAAGTCCGTCGCACGGGCCGCATCGTCTCCGTTCCGGTCGGCGAGAAGTTGCTCGGACGCGTCGTCGATCCGCTCGGTAACCCGGTCGACGGCAAGGGTCCAGTCGAAACCAAGAAGTATCGCACGATCGAGAATACCGCGCCGTCAGTGATTCAACGCTTGCCGGTCAAGCAGCCGCTGCAGACCGGCATTCGCGCGATCGATGCACTGATTCCAATCGGCAAGGGTCAACGCGAGTTGATCATCGGCGACCGCTCGACCGGCAAGACTGCGATTGCGATCGACACGATCATCAATCAGCGCGGCCGCAACGTGTTCTGCATCTACGTCGCGATCGGACAAAAGAACTCGACGGTCGCCTCGCTCGCCCAGATTCTCGAAAGGAACGGCGCACTCGAGTACACGACCATCGTCGCGGTTGGTCCTTCGGAATCGCCGGCGCTCAAGTACATCGCGCCCTACTCGGGCTGTTCGATGGGTGAAGAGTTGATGTACGCGGGCAAGGACGTGCTGATCATTTACGATGACCTCACCAAACACGCGCAGGCCTACCGCGAAGTCTCGCTCTTGCTGCGCCGTCCGCCGGGCCGCNNGCCGCGAAGCCTATCCGGGCGACATCTTCTTCCTGCACTCGCGCCTGCTCGAGCGCGCGGCCAAACTCTCCGACGAACTGGGCGGCGGTTCGCTGACGGCGTTGCCGGTTATCGAAACGCAAGCCGGCGACGTCTCGGCGTACATCCCGACGAACCTGATCTCGATTACCGACGGTCAGATTTACCTGACGACGGGACTCTTCTTCCAGGGCATCCGCCCGGCGGTCGACGTCGGCATCTCGGTCAGCCGCGTCGGCGGTGCGGCCCAGATCAAGGCGATGCGCTCGGTCGCGGGGCAGCTCAAACTCGACCTCGCGCAATACCGCGAGCTGGCGGCGTTCGCCAAGCTCTCGAGCGATCTCGACAAGACGACCCAAGCCACGCTGACGCGCGGCGAGAAGATCACCGAGATCCTCAAGCAGCCGCAGTACCGCCCGCAATCGGTTGAAGAGCAGGTCATGCTGATCTTCGCCGCCACGCGCGGATACCTCACCGATATTCCGACACCGCGCTTGCAAGAGTGGTCGCAGAGTTTCATCGATTTCGCGCGTGAGAAATATGCCGCGATTCCGAAGTCGATCGACGAATCGAAGCAGCTGACCGACGATACCTCGACCGCGTTGATCGCGGCGATCGAGGAGTTCAACAAGTCGTTCTGATGCCAGTCTCTCTTTCGGCCTCATTGAAAGCGGTGGTCCGTGCCTAGCGTGCGCGACCTTCGCGACCGCATTCGCTCGCTGAAGAATACGCAACAGATCACTAAGGCGATGAAGCAGGTTGCGGCGGCGAAGATCCGGCGCGCCGAGATCGCGCAGCGCCAAGCGCGCCCATACGCCGAAGCGATCGGCGCGATGCTGCACGACTTGATGGAAGCGGTCGGTTCGGTCGATCACCCGTTTCTGAAACCTGGCTCGGCCGGCCGGCCCAAGGGCATCATCCTGATGACCTCCGACAAGGGCTTGGCCGGCGCGTTCAACTCGAACATCATTCGCATGGGCGAAGCGCTCGTGCGCAAAGATCCGAACGTCGCCTGGTACGCGGTCGGCAACAAGGCGCGCAACGCCGCGCGCCGCATGGGCCAGGAAACGTCGTTCGGCAGCGCCCTTTCGGCCGGTCCCAAACTCGAGACGGCGCGCAAGGTCGCGGCCAAGGTCACCGATGATTTCGTGGCCGGCAAGATCTCCGAGATCACGCTGATCTCGTCAAAATTCGTGTCGATGTCGACCCAGCGTCCGGAGACGAAGTCGCTGGTGCCGATCGTCGCCGAGAAGCGCGAAACCTCGAGCGGTCCGCGGGCCGAGGTGGAATTCGCACCGTCGCCCGAGGCCGTGTTGACGCGCTTGCTTCCCAAATACCTCGAGTTCACGATCTTCTCGGCGATGCTCGAGACCGATGCGGCCTTCTTTGCAGCGCAGCTGATCGCCATGAACAACGCGACCGACAACGCCGGCAAGTTGATCGACGAACTCACCCTTCAAATGAACAAGGCCCGCCAAACGGCGATCACCACGGAGATGCTCGAAATTGTCGGCGGCGCCGAAGCGCAAGCCGGCTGACCGTAAGAAAGCGAAGTTCAAAGATGCCCGCCACGCAAACGATGTCCGGTAAGATCGTCCAGGTTCTCGGAAACGTCGTCGATGTAGAGTTTAGCGCCGAGACGCTGCCGGCGATCAATACCGCCTTGATGGTGCATGTCGGCGACAACTCGTCGCCCGCGTCGGGATCGAACGCAACGGCGAAGAGCGCGGCCGGCGACGGCGTCGAACTCGGCGGAACCGCGATGGCGACGCGCGACCTGGTGCTCGAAGTGCAGGACGAACTCGGCAACAATCAAGTGCGTTGTCTCGCGATGGGCTCGACCGATGGGCTCGTGCGGGGTCAGGGCGTCTCGAGCAGCGGCGGCCCGATCACGGTCCCGGTCGGCGAAGGGACGCTGGGCCGCATCTTCAACGTGCTCGGCAAAGCGATCGATTCGGATGCGCCGGTCGAAGCGGCAGCGTACTGGCCGATCCACCGCGACCCGCCGAACTTCCAGTCGCAAGATCCGACGCCGAAGATCTTCGAAACGGGGATCAAGGTTGTCGATCTCATGGCCCCCTATACCCGCGGCGGCAAGGTCGGCCTCTTCGGCGGCGC